>JBAXUD010000224.1:0-5841 GCA_037129875.1 Mycobacteriaceae bacterium | reverse complement strand
ACCGGGTACATCGCTTCGCTGCTGGAGTTGCCGTAGATGCCGAGCACCGCGGCGGCCATCCGGTACAGGTAGTTACCGCCGAGTTGCTCTCGTGTGCCGAACACCTGACCGGAGGTGACCTGACCGGTGTCGATCTTGTCCTTCTTGAAGCTGCCGAACTCGGCCCACGCATCGGCCATGCCGGCCTGCACCGCCGCGCGGACTTCCGGGGTGAGCTTATCGGCGTCGAAGCCGCCGTCCGCGGCGATGCCGAGGGTGGCGAACCGGTCCCGCAGATCCTTCTCCGAGGGCAGGGTCGGGGTGAATCGCAATGCGGCGTTGAGGATCTCGAAAAACCCCGGTGAGGTTTTCTGCTCCTCGGGGGTGAGCGGCTTGATCCAGTCAACTGCCGGAGCGGGCGGCGGGGCTGACTGGTTCAGGAAGGTCGAAAGCGGTTGCGCCTGATACCCGGCCTGGATCTTGGTCACGTTGGGGAGATCGTCGGGCGAGAACAGCTGGGTGCGGTAGAGCACGAAGACGAGGTCGGTGTCCGACCGGATCACGTTGTCGACACCGGCTGGCTTGTCGCCCTTCCAGCCAGGTCCGGCCAACAGGAACTTGCCGCCGCCGTTGCCGGTGGTGCGGGTGCCGACGTAGGCGAAGTTGTAGGTATAGGCGTCGATGAACTGCAGCGAGAAATAGCGGCCGTCCTCGATCGGCGGCACCGTCAGCACCTGCGGTTCGGCCCTCAGATCGGCCCCGAGGAACGAGTACGGGGTGTCCGAATTCGGCGTCTGGATCGCGGTGTCCGCGGGCGTGGACACCCGCGCCGTGTTGTGGACCTGATTCCACTCGCCCTTGTACTCGGGTCCGTTCTTGTCGACGAAGTACGAGTACTGGATGCGATAGCTGTCGACCATCGGGAAGCCGTAGACATAGGCCTCCTTGGCGATCGCGCGGGCCTGCTCCGGGGTCACCGGTGCGGTCATGGCGTCCTCCTTCCGCGTGCCACTGCAGCCGGCGGCCATCGCCATCAACAGGATGGCGGCGACAAGGGCACGCAACGTCATGCGACGATTTCGAAGTCCGGGAGCCTGAATGTCTTGTCGAAGAACGGTTGCAGCGGGGCGTAGAGGCGGAAGTAGACGAACCAGCCGTCGTCGCCGACGGTCTTCATGTAGTTCTTCTCGAAACCCTCCGGGGCTTTGGCGCCGACGTAAAGGTCGACGCTGCCGTCGGGATTCTTGACGAGGTCCGGCAGGCGGCTGTCGAGGTTCGCGCTGCGGATGTCGGTACCGCCGTTGTCGTAGGGCCGGCGGGTGTTCTCGCTGTAAAGCGTCAGTGCCCAGAACTGTCCCACCGGAACGTCTTTGGGCACTCTCAGCCGGTACGTCTTGTCGGCGCGCAGCAGGTTGCCCGCGCTGTCGCGTTTGGTCGTCATGTACACCTGGCCGGCCCCGACTGTCGGGTTGATCATGCCGGTGCTGGAACCCACCGCCTCGTAGAACCAGGTGACCCGCTCATCCAGTTCGAGTCGGGTGTCGGTCTCCTGCTCGAGGGAGAAGTCGAAACTCTTGTACCAGGACGTGCCGGGCCAGTACGGCTCGGCGAAGCGGGGATTGACCTGCAGGTTGCGCGCCATCAACTCGCCCATCGCCGCGCCCTTGAGCAGGATGGTCTGTTGGCGCGCGTCGGGGTCGAAGGTCTTGCCCTTCTCGATACCCAGTGGCAGCAGCATCGCCATCCACGCTTTGTCCACTGCCCGAACAGGTTCGGTGTTGACGACAGCAGCCAGGGTGCGCCAGTAGTCCAGGCCACGCGGCGCGGTGGCGCTCCACTCGACATCCTTGTCCTCGATGAACCGGGAGGTCGCCAGTGGTTGCCCGACCCGGCCCATTTTCATCGTCGCCTTGAACGTGGAGAAGTAGGCCGGGTCCTTGTCGAGGATGCGCAGCAGCACCCCGATGTTGTTGGTCGCGCTCTGGCGTACGAAGTAACCGGGCTTGTCGAACTTCGCAGGGTCCTGCTCGGGCCCGACGACGATGTACTTTCCGCCCTTGCCCTGATCCGGCCCGGTCAGACCCAGATCGGCAACCGGACGCTGCCAGAAGTCCATCACGCCGCCCGCGGTCTGCCCGGCCGGGTACTCGATCTCCAACGGGCCCTTCTCCAGACTGAGGAAGTTGAAGATGTAGGGCGTCGTCAGGTTGGCCGTGACGATGCCGCGCTTCTCTTTCAGCGAGCGCAGCACGACGAAATCGGTTTCACCGGTGACGCCGTACGCGTCGGCCTGACGGTCACGCCAGGTGGCCACGCTGACCAGGGGAGTGCTCCACAGATAAGATTGGGCGGCCCGCTGGTAATCCATCTCGTCGTAGATCCGCTTAGAGGCGTCATCGTCGAAGTAGTTGTCGACCAGCGTGATGTCGCCAATCGGGGTCGCGATGACCTCGTTGCCGTGCAGAGTCGCTTTCTCCAGCGGCGTACCGGATGACGGCGTACCTGATGACATCGTCGTCCCGCTTCCATCGGTGGGTGTCGTCTGTTGATTGCTACCACACGCCGAGACGGCAGTGCCGGCCAACACCAAGCCGGCCGCAGTCGCGGCACCGCCACCGAGGAACTGCCGCCGGGTGGCTTCCTCGTTCTGCATCACAACCTCCCGCCACATTCCCCTGTTCGAACACCTTCGCCGGAATGCATCTCGCCCAATCCGGAGACAAGGGCGGCGGAACGCTACACCCTGAAGTCTCACGCTACAGCGCTATCGGGAGGGCAAACCGACCATGGGAATGATTGCGCCACTGGACTCGGCATTCCTTATTCAAGAGGCGCGCGAGCATCCGATGCATGTGGGCGGGCTGCAACTGTTCCACCTGCCGCCCGGCGCGGACGAGGACTACGTCGGCGACCTGTACCGGCAGTTGCTGACCTACACCGACGTGGCGCCGATGTTTGCGCGGCGCCCCCGCGACCCGGTCGAGTCCGTTGGCAACTTCTGGTGGCGGACCGAGACCGACGTCGATATCGAGTACCACGTGCGCCGGTCCGCGCTACCGCGGCCCGGGCGGATCCGTGAACTGCTGGAACTTGTGTCCCGGCTGCACGGCAGCCTGCTGGACCGCCACCGCCCGCTGTGGGAATACCACGTCATCGAGGGACTGCCCGACAACCGCTTCGCCAGCTACGCCAAGTGCCATCACGCATTGGCCGACGGCATCACCTTGACCCGAAAGGTGCTGCAGTCGTGCAGCACTGACTCGGCCATCCGCGGGCGGCCTCCGATGTGGAGTCCCGTCGACGCCGCCCCGCGAGTCGAGAAGAAGGGCCGCATCGCCCATCCTGTCGAGACATTCCGCAATGCCGGACGCACCCTGATGGGTTTCCGGGGGATGGGGTCGATGCTCGCCGAGTACGGCCGCGCGGCACTGAAGGACCAGACGGCCGTGCTGCCGTACGGGGCGCCGCGGAGCATGCTCAACGTTCCGATCAGCGGCTCGCGCCGGGTGGCCGCCCAGTCCTGGGACATCGCCCGGGTCCTGAAGGTCAGCAAGGCCCGAGGCGTCACGCTCAACGACATGGTGCTGGCCATGAGCGCCGGTGCCCTGCGCCGCTATCTGATCGCCAACGACGCCCTGCCCGATGAGCCGTTGATCGCCTCCATCCCGGTGTCGATGCGCACCGGCGGTTCCGGCGCCGACGACGGCAACGCGATCACCTTCGTGCTGTGCAACCTCGCCACTCATCTGGCCGACCCGGAGGCCCGGCTGGAGATCATCACCTCGTCGATGCGGGCCACCAAGGCGGTGATGGCGGACCGGTCCGGCCTGCAGATGGCGGCGCTGGGCGTGCTCACCACCATCGGGCCGTCGGCGTTGACCCGCGTTCCCGGCGCCTCCTCGGTGGCGCCGCCCTATAACGTGCTCATCTCCAATGTGCCGGGTCCGCGCGAACGGTTGTACTGGAACGGCGCCGAACTCGAGGCGATCTATCCGCTGTCGATTCCCACTGAGAATCAGGCGCTCAACATCACCTGCCTGAGCTATGCCGACCACCTGGAATTCGGACTAGTGGGGTGCCGGCGCGCGGTGCCGAAACTGCAGCGACTTCTCGACTATCTCGAGGACAGTCTGGGCGAACTTGAGTAGATTGCTCCTGCCGGACCACCTATGGCAAACCGACAGAAGGAAGTTTCGATGACCGAATCCGGGACCGATAGCCCCGCGACGCCTGACGAGCAACCGGGCGGCAGTGCGCTGTCCAGGCGCAAGGTACTCGGTGGTCTGGCGGCCGGCATGGGAGTCGCCGCGGCGGGAGCACTGGCCGCCGGGTGTGACTCCAAGATCGGCGACGGCTCGAGCGCGAGCGGCGGTGACGGCCCGCCCGGGTACGGCACCGGGATCAATGACGGCTTCGACGGCAAGATCGAGCTCGACATCCGCGATTCCACACCCGACTGGAAGCCCTTCGAGCTCAAGAAGGCCCCCGACGGTGCGCCGAACATCCTGGTGGTGCTCTACGACGACACCGGCCTGGCTGCCTTGTCGCCCTACGGCGGGCGGATCGAGATGCCCACCATGCAGAAGCTGGCCGACAACGGGATCATGTATTCGCAGTGGCACACCACCGCGCTGTGCTCTCCGACCCGGTCGTGTTTTCTCACCGGACGCAGTCAGCATGTGAATCGCTCGGGGTCGATCACCGAGGGCTCCAACGGTTTTCCCGGTATGGCCGCCCGGCTGCCCGCGCAGTGCGCGACGATCGGTCAGGTGCTGCAGGACAACGGCTACAGCACCTTCTGGATCGGCAAGAACCACAACGTCCCCGAGGAGGACGTCTCCAGCGGCGGCAGCAAGTCGGAGTGGCCGCTGCAGAAGGGCTTCGACCGCTTCTACGGGTTCCTGGGCGGGGAGACCAACCAGTGGTATCCCGATCTGGTCGAGGACAACCGCTTCGTCGAGCAGCCGTTCGGCCCCGACGAGGGCTACCACCTGTCTAAAGACCTGACCGACAACGCGATCCGGATGCTGCGCGACCAGAAGTCGTCGAACCCGTCCAAGCCCTGGTACATGTGGTTCTGCCCCGGTGCCAACCACGCCCCCCATCAGGCGCCGCAGGATTACATCGACAAGTACAAGGGCAAATTCGACGACGGTTACGAGGCCTACCGGGACTGGGTGCTTCCCCGGATGATCGCCAAGGGTGTGCTGCCCGACGGCACCAAGATGACGCCGATCAACCCGCTTCCCGAAGATGTCGCTGCCCCCAATGACGCTGTGCGGCCGTGGAATACGCTCAATGCCGACGAGAAGAAACTGTTCTCGCGGTTAGCCGAGGTGTACGCCGGTTTCTCGGAGTACACCGACGCCCAGGTCGGCCGGATCGTCGACTACCTGGAGCAGACCGGACAGTTGGAGAACACGATCATCTTCTACTGCGCCGACAATGGCGCCTCCGGCGAGGGATCGCCGAACGGCTCGGTGAACGAGAACAAGTTCTTCAACGGCTATCCCGACGAGCTGAGTGAGAACATGAAGTACATCGACACCCTCGGTAGCCCGGACACCTACGAGCACTACCCGACCGGATGGGCGACGGCGTTCTCCACGCCGTTCCAGATGTTCAAGCGCTACGCGCAGTTCGCCGGCGGCACCTGCGATCCGATGGTCATCTCCTGGCCCAAGGGCATCAAAGCCAAAGCCCAGGTGCGAAGCCAGTTTCACCACGCCACCGACGTCGCAGCCACGGTTCTCGACGTCGCCGGCCTCGAGATGCCCAAGGAGTACAAGGGCATCAAGCAGTACCCGCTCAACGGGGTGTCGATGCGCTACAGCTTCGACGACCAGAAGGCGGCCACGACGC
>JBAXUD010000223.1:0-5851 GCA_037129875.1 Mycobacteriaceae bacterium | reverse complement strand
TCCGAAGGCGCGGTAGATCGCGGCGATGCCGCGGCCGACGCCGAGGGTGAACCGGCCGCCGGAGAGGCGGTGCATGGTGGTGGCCCAGGACGCGGTGATCAGCGGATGCCGGGTGTTGGGATTGGTTGCCGCCGTGGCGATCTGCATGCGCTCCGTGACCGCACATGCGGCACCGGTCAGCGACGCGGCCTCCTTGACGTTCCAGCGTTCGGAGATGAACGCGGTACCCAGTCCGAGTTCCTCGCCGCGGCGGGCCTCGTGCATCAACGTCGAGGGGCCCTCCCCGCCTGCCCCGGCCAGCAGGTAGTAGCCGAGTTCGTCGAGGGGGCGCTGTTGATTCATGACATCACCCCACCAGGTCAACCTGGCAGCGCACGCCAGGGGCCCTGGACAACCGGGCATCCGCGGCCACCAGAGTGATTCCCAGCATTTCGGCCACGGCGATGTAGGCGGCGTCATAGCCGGTGACGGTCTCCCGTAGCTCCCAACACCGCTGCAGCAGCGGTCGGTGTGGCACTCGGCGCATCGGCACGTCAGCGAGGTCCGACAGCGCGAGTTGGGCACGGGCCACGGGCATCTTCCTGGCCAGCACCTCCGAGTGCGACCGAAAGAACGCTGGTGTCAACGACGATCACGGTCGCTCCGGACCGTCTTCACCGCGGCCGAGAATGAGACCGAGCCACCAGACCGGTTACCGGACCGTTCGAGGACCTCCTCCAGGGTCGGCATCGAGGCCTCTTCGATCAACCGGCTGCGTAGGTATTCCTGCAGCGATTGGTGTGCGCGCGCGGCGCGCTGCCGAAGCACGGCGTGCGTCTCCTCTGGGACGTTCTTGATCTGCACGCTCGTCATAGCGCCATTTTGGCGCTATTGGCGCCACAATGCACGTTGCTGTCGCCCGTTTCGCGTCCATCGCCGACCGGCCCGGTCACGAGCGCTCCACTTCGATCGGGACACCGGTCAGCCAGGCCATCCCGGACAGCGGCTCGACATCGTCGGGGTCGTTGGAGGTCAGGTCGTTGACGTTGACCCCGCCCACCCGGTTCGCGAGCCGCCAACCACCTTTTCCGTTGTGCCCCCAGCCGTGCGGGATGGCCACGGTGCCGATGACGATGTCCTCGGTGAGGGTGGCGGGCAGTTCGATCTTGCCGTAGGGGGAGCGCACGGCGATCTCGTCGCCGTCGGCGATGCCGCGTTGTTTGGCGTCCTCGATGTGCATCAGCGCCCGGGGCAAGCGGTCACCGCGCATCAGCAGCGGCGCATTGTGCATCCAGGAGTTCTCCGACCGCGCCTCCCGCATGCCGATCAGCCGCAGCGGGTAGCCGATCGGGTCCTGCCTTCGCTGTAGTTCCTGGATCAGAGCGGCGATGTCGTTATGCTCCAGCCGAATCCGGCGGCTCGGATACGCCACGGCGCTGCGGAGCACCCCGGTGCGCAACTCCGGTTCCAGCACCGCACCGTGCGGATGGTCGTCCGCGAGGCTGCGGAAGGACAGGCCGCCGCGGCGCAGGCCGAACCAGTCGCCGCCGCGGCCGATCCGGATGAGCATGTCGACCAGCGGCCGGGGGCTGAGTTGGCGGCCGAGCAGTCCCGCCGATACGCGGGCCACCGCCAGGGCGGCGAATGCCGGTGAGCGGGTCGCCATCCGGCGCATCAAGTCGTCGACGATCTGCCATTCGGTGCGCGCCTGCCCTCGGGGCGGCACCACGGCTTCGGTGATCTGCCGGAACGGCGTGGTCTGGAAAGGCTGGAACAGCAGTGGGAAATCGTCACGCTCGTACATGGTGGTGACCGGCAGAACGTAGTCGCACCGGGCGGTCGTCTCGGTGAGGTAGAAGTCGAGGGCGACCGAGAGGTCGAGTTGCGGCATGGCCTCGCCCAGTTCGGCGCCGTTGGGCACCGAGAGCACCGGATTGCCGGCGCTGACGAACAGCGCCCGGATCTGGCCGTCGCCCGGGGTGGTGATCTCCTTGGCCAGCATGGTGGCCGGCTCGGTATGGACGAGGTTGCCGAATCCCCCTACCCGGGAGCGGTTCCGGCGGTAGTCGTAGCGCAGCAGCGCGCCCAGTGCGGTGAACGCCCAGCCCTCGCCCGGAACGCCGAACGAGCCGAACACCGAGCCGCCGGGGACGTCGACGTTGCCGGCGACGAGGTTGACCGCGTCGATGAGGTAGGACGTGAGCGTGCCGGACCGGCCGGCGCAGGTCCCGATCCGCCCGTAGACGGCTGCGCGCGCAGCGCCGGCGAGGCTGCGCGCCAACTCACGCACGGTGCCGGCGGGGATGCCGGTGGCGATCTCGGTGCGCTGCGGGGTGAAGGGCGCACAGTGGGTTGCCAGCCATGCCAGTCCGTCGGCCTGCTTGGCCACCCGCCGCCGGTCGACGAGGTCCTCGGCGAACATCACCTGAAGCATCGAGAGCAGCAGCAGTGCATCGGTGTCGGGAACGATGCCCATCCATTCGAACTGCGCAGCGGTCTCGGTCTTGCGCGGGTCGATCACGATGACCCGCCCGCCACGCTTGACCACATCGTGCATCCGGTCTCTGATGCGCGGGGCGGTCAGCACGCTGCCGTGCGAGACCACCGGGTTGGCGCCCATGACCACCAGCAGGTCGGTGCGGGACAGATCGGGAATCGGCACCGCCGATGGGATGCCATAGAGAAGTTGGCTGGCCATCAGGCGGCTGTGGGTGTCCTGCGACGATGCGGTGTACAGGTGCGCGCCCAGGCCGAGACCGTTGACGAAACACACCACTGCCATCAGGTGCGAGTAGCTGAAAGCGCCCGGGTTGCCGAAGTACCAGCCGAGCGCCCCGGATCCGTGTCGACGATGAATATCGCTGAGCCGCTTGGCGATATCGGCCAGCGCCTCGTCCCACGAAACCTCCTCGAAGGTGCCGTCGGCGCGTCGCCTCAGCGGGGTGGTGACACGGTCGGGATCGTTGACCACCTCGGTGAAGGCGATCCCCTTCTGACAGGCGAAGCCGGCCGAGAGGGGATGGTCCTTGTCGGCGCGCAGCGACACCAGGCGGTCGTCCTGGACTTCGGCGACCATGCCGCACAGCGCCTCGCAGATCCGGCAGTAGGTGGTCCTGTGTTCGGTCGTCATGGTCACACCCGGTAGTCGTTCAGCAGTCGCTTGCTGATGATGGTCTTCTGGATTTCACTGGTGCCCTCGCCGATGAGCAGGAACGGAGCATCGCGCATGAGCCGTTCTATCTCGTACTCCTTTGAGTAGCCGTAGCCGCCGTGGATGCGGAAGCTGGCCTGAGTGACTTCGACGCAGAATTCACTGGCCAGGTATTTGGCCATGCCGGCTTCAAGATCGTTGCGCTGGCCGGAGTCCTTCAGTCGGGCGGCGTTGACCATCATCAGATGTGCCGCTTCGACTTTCGTCGCCATGTCGGCCAGGGAGAACGCAATCGCCTGATGCTCGGCGATCGGCTTGCCGAAGGTGGAGCGCTGCTGGGCATAGCGCACCGCAAGCTCGAAGGCGCGTAACGCGACGCCGCAGGCGCGGGCCGCGACGTTGACGCGGCCGACCTCGACGCCATCCATCATCTGCGCGAAGCCGCGTCCCGGCACCCCGCTCAGCACGTCCTCCGCGGCGGCGACATAGCCGTCGAAAATCAGCTCGGTGGTGTCGATTCCCTTGTAGCCGAGCTTGTCCAGCTTTCCGGGAATGGTCAGACCGGGCGCCACTTCGCCGAAGCCGCTGGGCTTTTCGATCAGGAACGCGGTGAGGTTGCGGTGCGGGGTGTCGGCGCCTTCGTCGGTGCGCACCAGGGTCGCGACGAGGGTGGAACTTCCGCCGTTGGTGAGCCACATCTTCTGGCCGTTGATCGTGTAGGTGCCGTCGTTGTTGCGGACTGCCCTGGTGCGGATGGCGGCGACGTCGGAACCCACTTCCGGCTCCGACATTGAGAAGGCGCCGCGGGTCTCGCCGATGGCCATAGGCGGCAGGAAGCGTTGCTTCTGTTCGTCGGTTCCGTGCTGACGAATCATGTAGGCGACGATGAAGTGGGTGTTGATCACCCCGGAGATGCTCATCCAGCCGCGCGCGAGTTCCTCCACGCACAGCGCATAGGTCAGCAGCGACTCCCCCAGTCCGCCGTATTCGGTGGGGATCATCAGGCCAAACAGGCCCATCTGCTTCATCTGGTCGACGATCGCCTGCGGGTAGGTGTCGGCGTGCTCGAGATCCTGGGCGTTGGGGATGACTTCCCTGTCGACGAATCGCCTTACCGTGTCGATGATTTCGGTCTGGAACTCGGTGAGGCCGAGGGTCTGGGCAAGGCGGGTCATATGTGGCGCCCGCCGGTGACCTCCAGGACCGTGCCCGTCATGTACGACGACAGGTCCGACGCCAGAAACAGCGCCACCGTCGCGACCTCGCTGGGTTCCCCGGCGCGGCCCATCGGTACCTCGGCAAGCTTGGCATCCCAAATGCGTTGCGGCATAGCCTCGGTCATGGCTGAGCGGATCAGGCCCGGCTGGATGGCGTTGACCCGGACGCCGAGATGGGCCAGTTCTTTTGCGGCGGCCTTGGTCAGCCCGACGATGCCGGCCTTGGCGGCCGAGTAGTTCGTCTGGCCCACCAGGCCGACCTTGCCCGAGATCGACGACATGTTGACGATCGCGCCACGGCCCTGCTCACGCATGATCGCTGCAGCCGACCGGGTGCCGTTCCAGGTGCCTTTGAGGTGCACTGCGATCACCTCGTCGAACTGCTCCTCGGTCATCTTCCGCAAGGTTGCGTCGCGGGTGATGCCGGCGTTGTTGACCATGACGTCCAGGCTGCCGAATTCCTCGACGGCAGCGGCGACGAGGGCGTCGACGTCGGCACCTGAGGTCACATCACAGCGCACCGCGCGGGCGGCGTCGGGTCCGCCGAGCGCGTCGGCAGCAGCTCGGGTCCGGTCGAGGTCCAGGTCGCCCAGGATCACCCGCGCGCCTTCGGCGATGAACTGCTCGGCGATGGCGTAGCCCAGACCCTGGGCGCCTCCGGTGACGACGGCGGTCCGACCTGCCAGCAGTGCCATGGACCAGATCGTATTTCATGGCGTTGCGCCGCCATGACGTCGTGACAGCATGACGTCATGACAGCTGAGCCCGCCGTGAGCGATGACGACTTCCAGGAGATCCTCGCGCAGACGCGCCGGTTCGTCCGGTCGGTGGTGGTGCCCCGGGAGACCGAGATCGCCGACAACGACTCCATTCCCGCCGACATCCGCGAGCAGGCGAAGAGGATGGGCCTGTTCGGCTACGCCATCCCGCAGCAGTGGGGCGGCCTGGGCCTCGACATCACCCAGGACGTCGAGTTGGCGCTGGAGTTGGGCTACACCTCGCTGGCGGTCCGCTCCATGTTCGGCACCAACAACGGCATCGCCGGGCAGGTGCTGGTGGGCTTCGGCACCGAGGAACAGAAGGCCCGCTGGCTGGAGCCGATGGCGGCCGGCGACGTCGTCGCGTCGTTCGCCCTCACCGAACCCGGGGCGGGCTCCAATCCGTCGGGCCTCCGCACCAAGGCCACCGCCTCGGGAGACGGCTGGGTCATCTCCGGGCAGAAGCGCTGGATCACCAACGCCCCGGTGGCCGATCTGTTCGTCGTCTTCGCGCGGACCCGCCCGGCCGACGAGACCGACGCCGGCATCGCGGTGTTCCTGGTGCCCGCCGACTCGCCAGGTGTGGAGGTGGGCGTCAAGGACGCCAAAATGGGTCAGGAGGGAGCCTGGACCTCCGATGTGTACTTCAACGACGTCCAAGTCGGACTTGACGCGCTGATCGGCGGCAGCGAGGACATCGGCTACCGGGCGGCGCTTACTTCGCTTGCGCGCGGGCGCATCCACAT
>JBAXUD010000222.1:0-5860 GCA_037129875.1 Mycobacteriaceae bacterium | reverse complement strand
AACGTCATCAACAAGCGCATCACCTCGCTGCGCGAGGAGGGTGGCGCGATCACCCTGGGCCGGGTGCTCACCCTGGTGGTGGCACCGGACACCGAGGACATCCTGGAGTACGCCGTCGAGGCGGCGGTCGGGGCGAGCCGCGAGCACCCCTGCCGGATCATCGTGGTGGTGCCGGTGGACCGGCTCGCCGGCGAGCCGAGGCTGGACGCTCAACTGCGGGTGGGCGGCGATGCCGGCGCAGGAGAGGTCGTGGTCCTCAAGACCGCAGGGCCGCTGGCCGCGCACGCCAACAGTGTGGTGCTGCCCTTCCTGCTGCCCGACACCCCGGTGGTGGCGTGGTGGCCCGGCGCGGCGCCCGAGGTTCCGGCACAGGATCCGTTGGGTCGCTTGGCGATTCGACGGATCACCGACGCCACCCGGGCCGAGGATCCGCTGGCCGCGCTGCGCAGCCGGCTCACGGGCTACACCCAGGGTGACACCGACCTGGCTTGGAGCCGCATCACCTACTGGCGGGCGCTGCTGGCGTCGGCCCTGGAGCAGCCGCCCTACGAGCCGATCACCGCCGCGCTGGTGTCCGGCCTCAAGGACGAGCCGGCCCTCGATATCCTGGCCGGCTGGCTGGCCAGCCGGATCGACGGCACGGTGCGTCGCGAAATCGGCCCGCTGCAGGTTGAGCTCATCCAGCCGAGCCAGAGCATCACGCTGAGCCGCCCGCAGGACGGATCCACCGCGACGCTGAGGCGCACCGGCCGCCCGGACGCACAACTGCCGCTGGCGCGCCGGGAGACCCGAGACTGCCTGGCCGAGGATATGCGCCGACTGGACGCCGACGAGATCTACCACGAGGCCCTGGCCGGCATGGACAAGGTGCATTACCCGGCCGGGACAGCCTGAGCGTGGGCGTCACCGTCGACACCTTCGCAGATGCCGACGCCTTGGTGGCGGCGGCCGGCGACCGGCTGGCCGAGACGATCGCGGCGGCCATCGCCGCCCGCGGCCGGGCGATGATCGTGCTGACCGGCGGGGGCACCGGCATCGGACTGCTCAAGGTTCTCGGCACCCACCCCGTGGACTGGGATCGTGTGCATCTGTTCTGGGGCGACGACCGATTCGTCCCGCACGACGACGACGAACGCAACGAGAAGCAGGCCCGCGAGGCGCTGTTGGACCACATCGGTATTCCGGCCGCCAACATCCACCCGATGCCGCCCAGCGATGGCGAGTTCGGCGATGACCTCGACGCCGCGGCGCGCGCTTACGAGAGGGTTCTGGCCGACGCGGCCGAAACAAGCGCTCCCACGCCGGTTTTCGACGTCCACCTCCTCGGCATGGGCGGCGAGGGCCATATCAACTCGCTGTTCCCGCACACCGCCGCGGTACGGGAGACCGACCGGATGGTGGTCGGGGTCAGCGACTCCCCCAAGCCACCACCGCAGCGGATCACCCTGACGCTGCCCGCGGTGCGCCGCTCCCGCCAGGTGTGGCTGGTGGTGTCCGGCGAGGCCAAGGCCGACGCGGTCGCCGCCGCCGTCGCCGGCGCCGACCCGGACGAGGTTCCGTCGGCCGGGGCCGTGGGTCTGGAGGAGACGATTTGGCTTCTCGACTCCGCGGCGGCGAGCAAACTGTCAGACTGACAGCCATGGTTGACAAGACGACGCCACCCCGCACTCCCGGTGAACGCTTGCGCACGCTGGCCCAGGCGGCCCTCAACGCTGATCAGACCGTCGATCAGGTCGACCACGTGCTGGACGACCTGGAGATCAGCCTCGCGGGCCTGAACAAGGCCGTGGGCGGACTCGAGGGCTCGCTGGACTACTTCGACAAGACGCTGAGCCGGCTCAACACCACCCTGAACCGGTTGGAAGGAATCGTCGACCGGGTGGAGCGCATGGTCGACGTTACCGAGACCATGCTGTCGCCGGTGGCCGCCACCGAGTCCGCGGTCCGCGGGGTGCTCAATGCACTCCGCCGCGGCCGGCACTGACCCTGCCGAATCCGGCCGGACCCCTTGGGTCTGAATCCGACGTTTCGCCGACCCAGCGTGTGATTGCTACTGGGTTTCGCCGAGAATCTGGTAGACCTCGCGGCGGGCGTTGTTGACGATGTCGACGATGCGCTGCTGCTGTTGCGGGCTGGCGGTGTGCGCGGACTGCGCCACCGCCCCGAACAACTGACCGACGGCAGCCCGCAGGTTCGCCTGGGCCGGGTCGACGCCCTCGGCGATCTCCTCCCACGGTGGGGTGCCGACCTTCTCGGCGGCCGCCCGGCCCTGCTCGGTCAACTCGAAAAGCTTCTTGCTGCCGTCGGTTTCGGTGCCGACGATCAGGCCCTCGTCAACGAGCAGTTGCAGGGTGGGGTACACCGATCCGGGGCTGGGCTTCCAGACCCCGTCACTGCGCTCGGCGATCTCCTTGATCATCTCGTAGCCGTGCATGGACCGGTCTGCGAGCAACACCAGGATCGCGGCACGGACATCGCCGCGCCTGCTGCGGCCGCCGTGGCCCCGCCGGCCCCGGCCCCCGGGCCCGAAGCCGAAGCCCGGACCGAAGCCCGGGCCGAAACCTGGGCCGAAACCTGGGCCGAAGCCGCCTCGCGGCCCGAACCCGAACGGCGCGTCACCGCCGACGGCGTGATCGCGGAGATGTTCACGCACCTGGCCGCACTCGTGACGACCGTGCCGGTGCGCGTGCGACGGGCCGAATCCGAATCCGGCCGGACCGGGCCGCCCCGGTGGCGGTCCGAACGATTGAAATGGGTTTTGCATGGAAAGTTCCTTTTCGTGGGGATGCGCTGACTGCGCTTTCTACCTGAACGATAGATCGGAACCTATCGCGATGCAACGTCGAGGATCCAAGGGATGCCCGGGGTGTGCCTCAGCCGCTGTTGCGCAGGGCGGACGCCAGCCCGCTCATCGTCAGCAGGATTCCACGCTGGACGAGTTCGTCGTCGTCCCCGGCGCGGTAGCGCCGCAGCAACTCGACCTGCAGGTGGTTGAGCGGTTCCAGGTACGGGAACCGGTTGAACACCGACCGGGCCAGTGCGGGGTTGTCGGCCAGCAGATCTTCGTGGCCGGTGATCAGCTTGTGCATTGCGATGGTGCGCTCATGCTCGGCCCGGATCTTGCCGAACACCCGCTCACGCAACTCGGCGTCGGCGACCAGTTCGGAGTACTGCGCCGCCAGGCCCACGTCGGACTTGGCCAGCACCTGGGCCATGTTGGAGAGCACGGTCCGGAAGAACGGCCACCGCCGGTAGAGGTCGCGCAACACCTCGACCCGCTGCTCAGCCTGATCTCCGCCCTCGGCGATCCACTCGTGGAAGGCCGTGCCGGTGCCGTACCACCCGGGCAGCATCACCCGCGACTGACTCCACGCCAGCACCCACGGGATGGCGCGCAGATCGGAGATCGAGGTGGTGGCTTTGCGGCTCGTGGGCCGGCTGCCGATGTTGAGCGAGCCGATCTCCGAGACCGGAGTCGACTGTTCGAAATACTCCACGAATCCCGCTGTGTGGTGAACCAATTCGCTGTAGGCGCGCTGGGCATGGGCGGCAAGTTCGTCGAGCACCCGATAGGCCGGCTCGGCGGCGTCACCGAGTCCCTCGACGTCCAGCAGGGTCGACTCCAGGGTCGCGGCGACCAGGCTCTCCAGGTTGCGGTGGGCGATTCTGGGCTCGGCGTACTTGGCGGCGATCACCTCACCCTGCTCGGTCAGCCGCAGGGACCCGTTGACCGCGCCGGGCGGCTGGGCCAGGATCGCGTCATAACTCGGGCCGCCGCCCCGCCCGATCGTCCCGCCGCGACCATGGAAGAGCCGCAACCTGATCCCGGTCCGCCGGGCCGCCTCGACCAGGTCGAGTTCGGCCCGGTACAGCGCCCAGTTCGCGGCCAGATATCCCCCGTCCTTGTTGGAGTCGGAGTAGCCGAGCATGATCTCCTGGGTCTCGCCGCGGGCATGCACCATCCTCCGGTAGAGCGGGACATCGAGTGCAGCCTCGAGGATGGCCGAGCCCCGCTGGAGGTCGTCGATCGTTTCGAAGAGCGGCACGACAGCCACCGGCGCGTAAGGGTGCGGTCGGGAAAGGTCAAGCAGGCCTGCTTCTTTGAGCAGCAGTGCGGCTTCGAGCAGGTCCGACACCGAATGACACATCGAGATGATGTAGGTCGGCACCGCGTCGGCGCCCAGCGTCCGCACCGCCCGCGCCGCGGCCATCACGATGTCCAGTTCCTTGCGCGCCAGTTCGGACAGTTCGGCGCCGTCGCCGACCAGTGGCCGGCGGGTCGACAGTTCGGCGACCAGGACGGCGACCCGCTCCGTCTCGGACATCGAGCGGTAGTCGGGATGCACCCCGGCCCAGGCCAGCAGTTCGGCGACCACCTGCTCGTGGGTCTCGGAGTTCTGCCGCATATCCAGGCCGCACAGGTGAAACCCGAAGGCGTCCAAACCATCCCGCAGCCGGGCCAGCCGGTCGTCGGCCAGCAGAGCGCTGCCGTGGGTTCGCAGCGAGGTTCCGATCACGTCAAGGTCGGCGAGCATCTCCTGCGCTGTCCGGTAGGGCGGCAGGCCAAGATCGAGCACATGCTCGGACTCGCGGTCCAGAATGTCCGCCGCGGTCGCGGTGAGCCGGCCGCGCACCACGCGGACCGCCCTGCGGTACGGCTCATCGGCGCGGGCCTGCTCGCGGCACGACGATGCCAGCGCCTCGAGTTCACTGTCGATCCGGACCAGCCGGGCCGACATCGACAGTTCCTGCTCCAGCAGCACCAGTTCGTCGAAGTAGTGCGACAGCGCGGTGTAGGCCGCGCTGCGGGTGGCCAGGTCGACCACCTCGGCGGTGACGTTCGGATTGCCGTCGCGGTCGCCGCCGATCCAGGAGCCGGGCCGCACGATCGGGCGTTGCACCAGACCGGCATCGGGCCAGCGGCTGCGCAGCGCGTCGCGCACGGCCGCGTTGACCTTCGGGATCACCTCGAAAAACGATGCAGGGTAGTAGCGCAGCCCCGACTCGATCTCGTCCTGGACCTTCAGCCGCGACAACCGGATCAGTGCGGTCTGCCACAGCGTGAGAATCTGGCGGCGCAACTCCTGCTCGACCAGCCGGCCGTCCTCGGTCTCATGCTGGCCGTGCAACCGCAGCCGCATCAGCCTGGTGATGTGGTTCTGGGTGTCGAAGATGGTGCGCCGGCGGGTCTCGGTGGGGTGCGCGGTGATGACCGGCGACACCAGCGCACCGCCGAGTGCGGCGGCGACCTCATCGGCGGGCAGGCCGGCGGCGTCGAGCTTGCGGTAGGTCGCCGCAAGGGTGCTGTCCGGCGCCGGCTCCCCGGCGGCGACGTGCACCGCGCGGCGCCGCTCGCGGTGGATGTCCTCGGCCACATTGGCCAGCAACGCGAAATGGCTGAACGCGCGGATCACCGGGATCGCCTGGTGGATGTCGATCCCGGCGAACATCGCGGCCAACTGCGCACGATCGATCTCCGAGCGCCGCACCCGGAACGACTCCACCCGAGCCCGCTCGACAAGCTCGAATACTTCCGGGCCGTTCTGCTCGCGGACGGTGTCGCCGAGCATCGCGCCGAGCAGGCGGATGTCCTCGCGCATCGGCTCGGTGGCCTCGCGGCCGACCTGGGTTCGGTACACCGCACCGATCGGCTCAAGGGAACTCGCAAGCTGTGCCATTGGTCAAGTATCTGTGTCCAGACGATCCTTCGCAGTCCAAGCAGGAGGCGCACGATTGCCAACAACCTGAACAACTTGTTGACCAGTGTCGAAATCGACAACCAACTGGCGCTATCCGCGTTGCTCGTTACAACGTGTCGGGTGTGGAGCCGTCGTACCCTGTGCGAATGCCCTCACCGGAT
>JBAXUD010000221.1:0-5880 GCA_037129875.1 Mycobacteriaceae bacterium | reverse complement strand
ATGTAGACCGCAGCGAAAACGATTGCGGCGCTGCCGAACAACAGATCGAACCGCCAGTCGAGCAGAATGCGCGCCGCCGTCGGTGGCCCGGCGAAGTCGTAGCCGAGTGCCGCCTCGGCCGCCGATGGATTCCACACAGCCGGAGGTGGCGGTGGCGTGCGGCCCAGCCCGACGGCAATCCCGAACGTTACGCCGAATACCAACGCTTCGACCGTCGCGAGACGGACCAGCGGGGCACGGGCTTGAGGGTCGCGACGCAATGCCGCCACTGCGCTTCGGCGCTGCCGCCAGCCGATCGCACCCAGCACCGCCAGCGCCAACGCTTTGGCGACCACCAGAGCGCCGTAGGACGTCGAGAACAACTCGCCGGGCGCAATCCGCACCAGCGCGTTGATGATTCCGGAGATGAGCATCGCGATGAAGCACCACAGTGCGACGGCGGAGAACCGGCGCGCCGCGAGGTCGGTGTGATCGCCGTTCTGCATGCCGTGCGCCAGCAGCGCCAGCAGTCCTCCGGACCACAGCGCCCCGGCGACCAAATGAATCAGCAGGCTATTGGTGGCCAGGTCATGTGATCCGCCGGCTGCGGAATGACCGGTCAGCGCCAAAGGCACCAGGGTCAGCAGCGCCCCGGTAAACAGTACGGGCGTCCAAGACCAGCGCAACACCGATCTGGACGCCACGGTGACCACCAGCGCCAGCAGCGCTGTCCAGCGCCACGCCGACGCGGTGTCCACCGCAGCGCTCACCCGCCAGATCTCGACCGGATTCAGGTGTTCGCGCAGCGGATTGCCAGAGACGTCAGAAATGGTCAACGGCACCAGAAGTGCCGCACAGACCGCCCATATCCCCGAGGCCACCCCGGCCAACCGCAGCGCACGGTAGCCCCCGGTATCGAGCACCCCGTTGTCCTGCGGCGGCACGAAGAAAGCCGCAAAGAGCAACCCCCCGACCGCGGCCGCGGCCGCGATCTCCCCGCAGGCCCGCACGAAGGGAAGTCCGAGTGTCGTTGCGGGGCCAGGATCCGGCAGCCCGGTCGCGGTCAGCGCGTCGGCCAGAGACAATGCGGCGATACCGGCAGCGGTGGCCCCCGCCAGGAGTGCGACAGAAACGAAAATCGGCCATGGGCTGCGACGCAGCGGGGCCGGTGTCACTCCGCAGATGCTACCCGGGACAGCTGTGGCGGACGCGATGGCCGCCGGCCACTAGCCCCCTGCGGTTTGGGTGATCACCTGGGCCAGGTCGGCCTCGGGCGCGACAGGGCCTGGCGCAGGGACGGGCCCGCCTGGCGGCAGGTGCGGTACAACTGGCGGAAGTTGGGGGACACCCTCGACGGGCGCGGGTTGGGGCACAACCTTGCTCGGTGCAGGTTTGGTGACAGGAGCTGCCTGGACGGGCTCGGGTTCGGGCGCGGCCTCGACGGGCTCGGGCGCGGGCGCCGCCTCGACGGGCTCGGGCGCGGGCGCGGCCTCGACGGGCGCGGGCGCGGGCGCCGCCTCGACGGGCGCGGGCGGGGGCGCCGCCTGGACGGGCAGGGGCGCGGGTCGATCAGCGACCTCGAAGTTCACCGCGCCGTTCCCGGTGTCGGTGTCGGTGACGATGAGCGTGTAGGTCTCCTGACCTCCGCCAGATGTCGCCACACAATCCATGGTGGTGCCTGTGACCCCGACAAGATCCCCTGGGCACGTTGCTGATTCGAACGGCAGGCTGTACTTCGCCGCCAGCCTGTTTCGAAGCAGATCTTCGGTCTGCTGTTTCGGAATCGCCGGAGTCAATGCGAGCTCGAGGGACAAGCCTTTGGCGCCCTTGATTTCGACGGTCTGATTGAGGGTGACATCGCCGGTGGCGACCTGGCACTGTACCCAGTCCCCCGGCCGGCCGTCCAAGCCCGAATCGCATGTCGCTGACTGCGCCGACGTCATGCCCGCAACCCGCTCGGCCACCTGATCTTTGGTGAGCTCAGGACCGGTGACTTCCCAGGTGACCTTGTCCCCGTTGATCTGCGTCGTAGTCAACAGAGCCGTGACGGTGTTGTCCGACCTGAACTTGACGTCGCAGCGCGTCATGGCACCGACCCTGCCGGGAAGATCCTTGGTGCAGTTGACCCACGTGGACGGGGTGCCGGCCCGAGCCAGTTGGTCGACGAGGCTCTTCTGCAGATCGGCCGCGCTCACGGCGCGGGAGTCTGTCCTGCCCGAGCAGCCGGGGATCAACATCAGCCCCAGCGCCGCGAATGCGGTGGCGCGGGCGGTGAATCCGGGCATGAGCAACTAGGGCTTGGCTTTGTAATCGAAGTTCACGGTGTCGCCCTCGGCTTCGGTCACCGTCACGACGTAGCCGGTCTTGTCGTTGCCGGTGACTGCCGCGCACTCCACGGTGCCGCCCACCTTCGACATCACATCGTCGACGCAGTCGACCGTCTCGACCGGCTGTCCGTCTGAGCCGAGCTTCTGCATCAACACGTCCTCGACCTGTTGCTTGGGCAGAAGCATGAAGACCGAGAGTTCGATACCCAGCTTGGCCGGGTCGACGTTGGCCACCTCGACGACCCGCTTGGACGGCTTGTCGTCGATCGTGATCTCGCACTTGGTCGTTTCGCCGACCTTGCCTTCGAGCCCGGACGCACACGTCGCCGACGGCGCCGATGACAGACCGGCGACGGCTTTCTCAACCTGCTCCTTGGTCATCGCCGGAGTGATGTCGAAGCTGACCGAAGTACCGTCCACCTTCGTCGCCGTGAACACCGCTTCGACGTTGTTGGTGTCACTGAAGGAAACGTCGCAGCGTGCGGACTTTCCGACCTCGCCGACAAGCTCGTCCTTGCACGTGACCGACTTCGCGGTCATGTCGGCCTTGTTGAGCCGGTCAGTGAGATCTTTCTGAAGATCGTCCGCGCTCATCGATGCTTTCGTCGACACCGAGGTCTCTGTCTTGACCGATGCGGAGCAGCCGGAGAGTCCTGCGCCGAGCAGTCCGGCGAACGCGACAACGGCACCGAGGGCGGCGATATTGTTCTTTACCAAGGGAAACCCTCCCGACACCGACAGTCCAGGCCCGATAGAGCCCGGACCCGGCTATTGACGCCAGCGACCATAGCAGCAGAAATAGCGCTCTCACCGGCCCCCCGCCAGGACTCTCAGTACGAGTCTGCGGACACCCGGTTGGGCAGACCAAGCTGCGCTTCGCGGGCATAGAACAGTTCGCGTGCCAATTGATGCACCCGTTCCATGTCCGCCAGGATGGCCCGCAACTCATGCAGATAGGATCTGCGCCGGTCACGAAGGTCGGTGGACGGTTCGAGCAACTTCTGGTCGGCCGCCACCTGCCTTGCGGTGGCGAATAGCAGGGCTGAGACTGATTCGTTGCTGCGCACTAATCCCTGCGCCGCGTACTGGGCGCCGACCCCGAGCGCCGATTCGGTGAGTTCCTTGCTGCCGATGTCGGCGGGAGCGTCGCACAGCACGTCGGCCACGATCTCGTAGGCCTCGAAGAACGGGCGCAGCATCGCATTTGCCATCAGCGGCCGCTTCGCCCGCAGCAACGCCTCAACCCCGTCGGTGCCGGCCGCGAGTTGGGCCTCCCAGCCGTCGTTCCATTCCAACTCCTCGGCGATGTTCGCCCGGAATGTCGCCGAGTCGGCGAAATAGAAGTCGAACTTCAGCAACGCACGCAGCCGCATCGCCTGGGCCCAGAAGGCATCCACCCGCTCACCCTCCGGTGCGCGACCGGCGTGCAGCAGGGCAAGTTCCACGATCGACGTTTCCAGGAAGGCGTGAATGAGCGAATTGCGGTAGAACGCGGCCTCAAGCTCCTGCTCGGGAGCGATCCGCCACACCGGCTCATGGCCGCCGTCGATCCTGGTCACCGGGTGCCCGTTCGACAAGCCGTCCACGGCCGTTCGAACACCATCGGCCGAGTGAAGACGCAAGGCGCTGTTGGTCATCGGGGTCTTCTTGCGCTCCAGATGGTCCAGCGAGTCCTGCAGGGAGTGGTGCAGCTGCCGCAGGGTCAGTGCCCGGCCGCGGGTGGCCAGCAGTACCGCCGACACCAGGCTGGTGGCATTGATGGGCGTCGCCCGCTGAATCCGCCAGGAGACCTCGATGGCCATTCTCTGCATCGCCAGGCGTTTGGCTGCCTCGTCACCGGCGATCGGGCCACCCGGTTCGCCGAGGTATTGGCGCATCGACACCGCCTCCGGAAAACGGACGTAGATCTTGCCGTAGTTGCGCTCGCCCTGCGCCTTGACGAAGTTGTACAGCCATTCGGCGCCCTCGGGGATCTTCTCCCCGCCGCGGGCGTAGGCCGCGTACTCGGCGGTCTCGTGCAACTGATCGAAGCTGATCGACGTGGGCTGCAGCAGGATGTCCTCGCTGCGGCCGTCGAGGTAGGCGTCGGCCACGTAGCTGAGCAGACCGAGCTTGGGCGGCAACATCTTTCCGGTGCGCGAGCGGGTTCCCTCGATCGACCAACTGAGATTGAACCGCTTCTGCACGATGTAGCCGACGAACTGTCGCAGCACATACTTGTACAGCGGATCGTCGAGCTTGCGGCGCAGGAAGATGACACCTGATCGGCGCATCAGCGGACCCATGAAGCCGAAGGACAGATTGATGCCGGCGAAGGTGCAGGCCGGGGGAAGCTTGTTCTCCTGCAACGCAACCGGCACGATCACGCCGTCGAGGTAGGAGCGATGCGACCACAGGAACACCGCGGGGTGGTCCTCCAGGGACTGCCGCATCGACTCGATCTGCGCCGCGTCATAGTCGATCCGGGGATCGAAACCTCTACTGAAGACGGCCCGGCCGAGGTTCGGAATCAGATCGACGGAGAATCTGCTCCACCCGGTGGCGAGCTCGTTGAGCATCGCCTCGGCCTGCTCGGCGCTGGCGCCCGGGATGCCCTCCAGGCCCTTCATGAATCGCGACGAGGCCATCAGTTCGTCGGTGATCAGCCGCGGCGACTTGTAGGCCGGTCCGAGCAGACGCAGTTCGATGCGCTCGACCGCCAACGCCGCCCGGCGCAGGACGAAGCGCGCGAAGTCCTGCTGGGTCTCCCCCACGGTGTTCTCGCGCCACTGCTGGCGCAATTCGGAGACCTTGGCCGGCTCGCCGGCGACGATGCGGGCACGCGACGGGTTCTTGCGCAGGATCGCGCGCTGCAGGATCTCCGGCGGCCGGTAGGTTTCGCGCCCCGCGATGAGGCCGGCGAGTTTCACCCGGGTGGGAAGCCCGCCCGGCACCCAGAACACCCGCACCGGAATCACGGTGCGATCCTCGGCGGCGTTGAGCTTGCCGACGAGCTCGTCGACCAACTGCGGCGGGGGGTCGTTGTGCGGCAACCGCATCGCCTCGACGGTGGTCTCGGGATGCGCGCGGCGCTGAGACTGCAGCCAGTCGTTGAGCAGATCGGCCTCGGCCTTCGAGGAGACCGAGGCGAGCACAAGGGCGTCGTCGGTGGTGCTGAAGTCGGCGAGGTGATCGGCGGCGCTCACCGGCGTCCCCTAACTTTGTTCTCCGGTTCGGCTTTCGCCGACGTGGCGGTGGTCTTCTTGGCGGGCGTCTTCTTGGCGAGCGTCTTTTTTGCGGTCCCTGATGTCGCCGGCTTCGCAGCTCCGGCGGTCTTCTTCGCCGGCGTCTTCTTGGCGGTTCCCGATGTCGTCGCACGCGGCGCGTACATCGGGGCGTCGGGCACCGTGCCGGCCGGCCAGTTGGTCAGGGTGTCGATGTAGAGCTGACGAACTTCGGCGATTCGGTCGGACAGGTTGTCCAGCGTCCAGTCCTCTAGCGACAGGGGCGGGTAGACGACGACGTCGACCGTGCCCGGGTGCAGCGTCGAGGAATCCCGGGCCGAGATCACCTCCGCGTTGCGGATCACGATCGG
>JBAXUD010000220.1:0-5886 GCA_037129875.1 Mycobacteriaceae bacterium | reverse complement strand
AGCACTCGCTCATCTGGCCGGTGCCGATCCGTTCGACGGTGAACCCGCCGACCCGCCCGGCTCCGAGGTTGTCGGTCAGCCAATCGGCGGTGAGGTCATCGGGGCGTTCTACCGGGGCGTCTGCGCGGGTCACCCCACCAACGTATGACGGGTGTCAATAACCTAGTCGTGGGCCAGGGTGAAGCCGGCCCAGGCCTTGCGGCGGAGCGGATGCGGGTCGTACTCGACGTGGGTGTGCCGGTCGAAGACCAGCACCGCGCGCTCGTCCCGGTTGTAGGCCGGCCACTCGCCGGGCGCCCCGGAACGGCTGAACTCCTGCCAGCGGGTCTGCACCTGGTGGCTGACTTTGACTGCGGCGCGTTGGTCGACCCCGGCGGTCAGCACCGCCCCCACCCGCGAGCGGTAGATGCCGAACACCGCCAGCAACTCGGTGGCGTGGGTGGCGCCCAGTCCGGCCCAATGCAACGTGCGCGGCGCGAAGTCGTAGCGGTAGACGTAGGTGGGCGCGAGTTTGGCGTGGGCCTCGGCGATCTGCCAGGCGGCGGTGCCGAAGATCATGTCCCCGCCGAACTCGATGCAGGCCTTGGGGTCCGGGTACTGCGGGTAAGCGGCCAGGATCTGTTCACGGACCTCGGTCGGGGTGTGGGCGAGTATGCGTTCGATGGCGTGCTCGCTGGTGGGCAGCAGCTTGAGGAACCGGGTGAACAGCCGTCCCTCCTCGGCATTGGTGCCCACGATCAGCGGAACCTTATGCGCCACACCCTGTCTCATCGCCTCGAACGGGTCCATCGGCAGGAAGTCGTCACCGTGGGTGGGCCCAACAGCCGAGGCCCCCACGATGTTGTCCAGGCTGTGGGTCATGACGTAGTGGGTGGCACGGACGAGGTCGGCGGGCTTGGCCTTCAGCAATTCGGCGGCGGCGTTGCCGCGGTCCACACCCATCCGGTCGACGAACCGCCCGGCGATCTGCCCGGCCACCTCCTGTGAGCTGACCATGCCGGAGGCCGGACTCTGGGAGATGGCCTTATGGAACAAGCCGCCTGCCTCGGGAACGGCTAGCAGGGTGGCCACGGCGTGAGCGCCGGCGCTCTCGCCGAAGATCGTCACGTTCTGCGGATCCCCGCCGAAGGCGGCGATGTTCTCCTTCACCCAGCGCAGGCCCGCGACGATGTCACGCAGGAACAGATTGCTGTCGATGGGCACTTCGGGGGTGGACAGCGACGACAGATCCAGGCAGCCCAGCGCCCCGAGCCGGTAGTTGACCGTGACGTAGACGAACCCGCGGCGGGCCAGCGCGGCTCCGTCGTAGAGCGGGGTGGCTGAACTGCCGAGGATGTAGCCGCCACCGTGAATGAAGAACAGCACCGGCAACGGGCCGGCGTCCGGCGCGGGCCCGGACCATTTGGGGGTGACGACGTTGAGGGTGAGGCAGTCCTCACTCATCGGCTGGTACTTGCCGAGGCCGGTCATGGTGTAGATGCGCTGCTGAGGGGCGCAGGCGGTGTAGCGATGACAGCCCCGGGTTCCTCGCCACGGCTTCACCGGTTGCGGTGCGCGGAACCGCAGCGAATCAATAGGCGGAGCGGCATAGGGGATCGAACGCCACCGATTCACCCCGTCCAGCGTGAACCCTTCGACGACACCGCTGGCGGTGCTGACCTGGACGGTGTGCTCGTGCATGGCTCGACCGTAGCGAATCGCCAGCCGACGCCGCGCCTGACGTGCCTGGGAGCGACCGCCGGTTAGCCTGGCGGGATGCGCATTGCCGTGCTGTTAGCCGCGTCGGTGCTGGTCGCGGGCTGTTCCAAGATCCCGGCCGCCCAGCCGGGTCCCACCGAATTGACCCCGATCACCCCGTCCCGCACCGCCGCTGCGCCGACGACCACACCGAGCACGCCCCGGTCGTCGGCCACGCCGGCCACCAGTTCGCCGTCCGCATCGGCCCCGGCGGCCGGGGAACCGGTGGGAGCGGCGATCGACTGGGTCGAGGCCGGACCGCCCGTTGACGACGCCGACTTCCGGGTGGCGCTGCGCGGCGGCACCAGCACCCCCCTCGGCGACGACACGGCGTTCACCACCCCGTCGGGCACCAGTTGCATGACCGACGGCAAGCGCGTCGCCGGCGGGCTGGCTTGTCTGGTGAACCTCGTCAACCCCCCGCCGCAACCGCCGGATGTCTACGGCGCCTGGAAGGGCGGCTGGGTGGACTTCGACGGGTCCAGCGTGCGAATCGGCTCGGCCCACGGGGACCCCGGACGATTCGCTGCCGGGCAGGGCGCCCCGCTGCCCTCGGGTGGGTCGGTGTCCTTCGGTGACTTCCGGTGCCGCACCGACACCACCACCCTGGTGTGTGTGAATTACGCCCGTAAATCCGGCGTGCGCTACAGCGACGACGAGATCGATACCTACGGGTGCACCCGCCAGTCCCCGGCGCCGGCCGGGATTGGAGAGCAATACTCCTGCTGAGAGTCCTCCGCACCCTCCGGGCACGCTGGCTGTAACACATCGGTGCTTCGAAACGGTAATTGCGGCATACCGTCGATTCACGACGAACCGGCGGCGCCACGAATGGGAGAGCGTTATGAGTTCAGCCCGAGTTTTCCGCAGCATCGCACTGATGGCCGGCGGCACCGCGATCGCCTGGACGGCAATCCTTTCCGGCGCGAACTCGAGTCAGGCACAGCAGACACCGGTGCCCCAGGCTCCCGGTGATCCGGCCCCGGCCCCCACGAACACGGCGGCCCCGTCCTACGCCCCGGCCAACCCGGTGGACTGCACGGATCCCAACAACGCCGTGAACTGCCAGACTCCCCCGATCGACTCCCCCCTGGTAGTCGGGACCGCCGAGCCGGGTTCGCCCTTCCGGGATTGATCTGCGCCCCGGCACTCGGAGCCAGTGCGAATCTCCATGTGGCCGAGGCGTTTTCCGGATCGCCGACGGGCCCACCCGGGGCACTGCGCGAGAGCAGCCTCAGGCTGACTCATAGCATCAGCGGCAGCAGGAACATCCGCACGCAGGTGGTGAACAGCAACACCAGCCCGGTCAGGATCAGCCCCACCTGAATCTTGGGTGCGGTGAACTTCGTTGCGACACTGGCGAAGAACAGCACCAGAGCGAACAGCACAGCGAGCATCACGTACCGGGTGCTGGTGTTGCTGGCCTGGTCGGCCTCGGCCAGACTGGCTTCGGCCTTGTTCGAGTAGTCGTCGGCCTGCACTTGCGCCGGCACCACATAGCTCGCCAGATTCAGCGGTGTGCCCTCGGGCACCCGCGCCGGATTGCCCTCGCCGTCCACCTGCACGGTTCCCAGCCACTCCTTCTGTGCGCGGTCCAGCGCCGGGGAGAACCGGTCACGCAGGAAGCCGGCCCGGTCCTTCTGCTTGGACGCCACCGCCTCCACCCAGGAGATCCACATCTGCGAGTCCACCACCGATTGGCTGGAGGCCTCCGAGGCGGCCCGGTTGGCGTCGCTGCGCTGGATGGCCGACGCCGACTGCGCGTCGGACTGCGCGTTGGACCACTGACTGGCCTGAAACGACGCCCACGTGGTCGCGACGGCCGCCACGGCCAGGATGATCGCCGTCCACGAGTCGAGCATCCGCTGGCGCCGTTCCCACGGGTCCTCTGGCCCGACCGGCACGATGTCGTTGCCCAGCATCTCGTCGACGAGGTGATCGACCTTCTCGAGCACGCTCTCGTCGGTGTCAGTGTCGGCGTCCGCCACGACCACCCCCCGTATTCCGGCAAAGAGTTGTGCCGACAGTGTGCCGCGTCGCCTCCGGGGTTTCCGGCATTTCGGCGGCTGATCGCCGCGGGGGGTTACGCTGCCTATGTGTGGTCCGAGCGGAAATGCGCTGCACGAATCCTGCCGGAAGGACCGTTCCGGCGGTCGGACTGTGAGCGCCTGCAGCGCAGGCCCCCGGCCCGCAACCAGCACTGGGCCGAGTCCGTCACCCGGCCACAGCGGGTGCTCAACTTCGCCACCTGGATCGCCGCGGCGCTGACCGCGAGCCTGGGGATTCTTCAGACCCTGACCGGGCACGGCGTGCTGTACATCGGCCTGATCAACCTGGCCATCGCGGCGGTGTTCCTGGCCATCCCGCTGCTGCACCGGTTCGGGGACATGATCGCCGCCCTGGTTTTCGTCATCGTCTCCTTCACGTCGCTGACATTCGTCGGCAGCCAGATCGGCACCGACTCGGGCGTGCAGTTCTACTACCTGGTGTCGGCGTCGCTGGCTGTGCTGGTGCTCGGCACCGACCACCTCGTCCTGGCGGCTTCGACGGTGGCCGTCGGTGCGGGCCTGGTGATCGCCCTGCAGTTCCTGGTGCCGCAGGACACCGGTATTCAGCCCCGCTGGGCGCTCAACGCAGGGTTCGTGTTCACCACGGCAGGGGCGTGTCTGCTGATGTTCACCACCGTCTGGTACGCGATGCGGGAGGTGTCACGCGCCGAAGACGCCATGGAGGTGGAGTACAGACGCTCCGAGGCGTTGCTGGCCAACATCCTGCCCGCAACGGTCGCCGAGAAGCTGAAGGATCCGGCGCACGGCACCATCGCCGACCGCTACGACGACGCCTCGGTCATGTTCACCGACATCGCCGGCTACACCGAACGCGCCAGCGACATGGACCCCACCGAACTGGTGCGGTTCCTCGACCGGCTGTACACGACCTTCGACCGATTGGTCGACCGGCACGGCCTGGAGAAGATCAAGACCACCGGCGACGGCTACATGGTGGTCAGCGGAGTGCCCACCCCACGGCCCGACCACGTCGAGGCCATCGCCGCACTGGCACTGGACATGTCGCGGGCGGTGGCCGGTCTGCGCGATCCGCAGGGCAACCCGGTGCCGCTTCGGATGGGTATCGCCACCGGCCCGGTGGTGGCCGGGGTGGTCGGCGCGCGGCGGTTCTTCTACGACGTCTGGGGCGACGCCGTCAACGTCGCCTCCCGGATGGAGTCCACCGATCCGGTGGGCCGGATTCAGGTGCCGCAGGATGTCTATGAGCGCCTGCGCCACGCCTTCGTCCTTGAGGAGCGCGGTGAGGTCGAGGTCAAGGGCAAAGGCGTGATGCGCACCTGGTTCCTGGAGGACCGCAAGCCCGCGACCGGACCGCCCTTGCAGGATGTGGTGGTGGTTGAGGAGTTGTCCGAACAGCGCGCCGAAAGCCGGACCGGCTAGCACGTGGAGCATCCCAAACCGCTGTCCCGGCGGCATGCCCTGACAACCGGTGCGATCGCATTGGCCGCTCTGGCAACGCCTCTCGCGGGAACGGCCACCGCCGCTCCCGCCTCCGGCGTCATCCTGCCCCGGCAATCCTGGGGCGCCCGACCTGCCCGACCCGGCGGCCGGCCGCACACCATCACCCGGATGACCATTCATCACTCCGCCGTCGCACTCCCGGACAACCGCGGCATCGCGGCCCGGCTTCGCCAGCACCAGCGATACCACCAGGACGACAAGGGCTGGATCGACATCGCCTACCACTACGCGGTGGACCGCAACGGCAATATCTTCGCGCTGCGCGACACCGCGATCGCCGGGGACACCGCGACCGACTACGACACAGAAGGCCACTTTCTGGTGCTCTGCGAAGGGGACTTCGACCAGGAGACGGTGTCGCAGGCCCAACTCAACGGTGCTGCCCTCATCTTCGCTTGGGCCGCAAAACAGTTCGGCATCACCACCAGCACCCTTGCCAGCCACAAAGAGGTCACTCCGGTCACGTCATGCCCTGGGGCAACCCTGGAGAGCCACATGGTCTCCGGCGATCTCAAAGGTCGCATCGACGACGTGATCGCGACGGGATTCAGCCTGAGTCGGACGCCTGACCAGGAGGCGAACACCATCGTCGCGGCGATCGAAGCGGGCACCCGCTAAC
>JBAXUD010000022.1:0-16202 GCA_037129875.1 Mycobacteriaceae bacterium | reverse complement strand
ACCTGCCAGGCCCAGCCGCGGTCGGGGTCGCCGTAGAAGTGGAACTCGTCCATCACCACCAGGCCGATATCGGCCGCTGTGCTTTCTGGGCCGCCTTCCCTCAGTGCGATGTTGGCCAGCACCTCGGCGGTGCAGGCGATGATCGGCGCGCCGGCGTTGACCGCGGCGTCGCCGGTGAGCATGCCGACTCCCGCCGCCCCGAATACCGAGCAGAGCGCGAAGAATTTCTCGCTGACCAACGCCTTGATCGGCGCGGAATAGTAACTGCGCCGCCCGGCCGCCAAGGCGGCGTACTGCGCGCCGATGGCCACCAGCGACTTCCCGGAGCCGGTCGGGGTGGCCAGGATGACGTTGGCGCCGCCGAGGAGCTCGATCAGCGCTTCCTCCTGCGCTGGGTACAGGGGAGTGCCGCACCCTTCGGCCCAGGCGGCGAAGGAGGCGAACAACTCGTCGGCGTCGGCGTCGGCGCCCGTCGCGCGCAGCGCGGACAGGGCGGCGGGATCAGCGAGCAGGGCGGGGGAGTCGGTGCTCACTTGCGGCGGCGTTCAGTCCCGCAAAGCCGCGAGTAACGCCTCCGCCGTTGCCTCCGACGATGCGGGATTCTGGCCCGTGATGAGCAGGCCGTCGTGCTCGACGTGGCTGTTCCAGTCTTCGGTGCGGCGGTAATCGCCGCCGTTGCCGCGCAGCATGTCTTCGACGGAGAACGGAACCACGTCGGTCAGACCGACTCCCGCTTCCTCGGTGTTACTGAAGCCAGTGACCCGCTTGCCACGCACCAACGGCTCACCGGCAGAGTCCTTCACGTGACGCAGCACCGCCGGAGCATGGCACACCGCGGCCACCGGTTTGCCTGTGCCGATAGCCTTTTCAATCAACGCGATCGAGTCGGCGTTCTCCGCCAGATCCCAGAGCGGTCCGTGGCCACCGGGGTAGAAGACGGCATCGAAATCGGCCACGTCGACACCGGACAGCGCCACGGTGTTGGCCAGGGCCGCGCGGGCGGCGTCGTCGGCCTCGAACCGGCGGGTCGCCGGCGTCTGGGCGTCGTCGGCCTCGCTCTTCGGGTCGAGGGGAGGCTGCCCGCCCTTGGGAGAGGCCAGCGTCAGCTCCGCACCGGCATCTTTGAGGAAGTAGTACGGCGCCGCGAACTCTTCGAGCCAGAAGCCGGTGGCGTGGCCGGTGTCGCCGAGCCGGTCATGGGACGTGAGGACCATGAGGATCTTCATCGCTGCGCTCCTTGGGCATTCCGGCTGACTACCCGAAGTCTAGGGCCCTCACCAGTAGCGCCCTCACCACCGAACGTCATGGCGCTCCATGACTCCGTAGCCGTCGCGCAGGGTGATTCCCGCGATCGAACCGGTGAACGTGCCGAACGGCTGGCGGTACTTGCTGTCGATGAGGATCATCCGGTCATGCCGCGCCCGCTCCGCCTCGGCGTGGAATTCGAGTTCGCCGACCCGGGACAGATCCGTGGCGAACTCGACAGGGCCCACTTCTTGCGGGACGCCGTCCACCCAGAGGGTGCGCTCGGAATTGCTCGGCGAATCGTGAACCCCGTCAACAAGATTCCAGGTGATCGCCGCACCTGTCTCGGATGTGCCACAGCCGGCACTCCAGGACCAACGGGTCACACGGGCGTGATGGCCGGCCGATTCGTCGACCAGACCATGTGAGTCGATGTCGATGCCGTCGATGGTGCCGGTGACGTGGACGGGAGTCTTGCGGGTCCAGATCGGGTGCTTCCCGTGCCGGGAAACCACCTCGATCGGATCGCCGGCCCGCTCATAGGTGACTTCCACGCCGTCGAACCGGGCCGACGTGTTATCGAAGTGCACGATCGGCCACAGTGCCGCTCGATCCCGGAACGCGTCGGTGGTGCGGTTGTGGACGGCCCAGAACGCTTGATAGGCGCCGCCGATCCGTGCGATGCCCACGCACATCTGGACTTCAGGTCCGTAGACGCCCAGATAACGCCATTTCTTGAGCGGTCGCAGTCCGCGGAACAGGGGCAGTCGGTCGACCTCGACCGGTGGACTCGCCGTACCACGCCAGGGAATAACCATGCCTTCAGCATGCCCAACCGGCCGTCGCGCGCGGCCGATATTCAGATTTGCCCGCCTCCGAGCGACAGCGAACCGTGCTCCCGGATTGCGACATCAACTGGATGCCGGTTGTCGCTCCGAGGCGGGCAACAATCTCATCAGTTCCATCACGAGAACTGGCGAGCCTCAGTACCACCCGGGCGGTAGCTGCCCGCCGGGCCAACATTCCCCGCCCACACCGCACGGCGGCCACGGCTGCGGAGGCGGTGGGGGCAGCGGATACGGCGGCCCCGGCGGTAGCGGATCCGGCGCAGGGCAGGGTGCAAACCGGGTGCCGCCCAGGCCGAACGGCGGCCATGGGTCTGGGAACGTCGGCTCGGTCTCTCCCGGCGCCGGCGGGGGCACCCACGGCGGGTAGCACGGTGGTGAACACGCGCCGCCCAATCCGCAGGGCGGCCACTGCGGCAGCTGCGGCGGGGCCTCTGGTTGGGCAGGAGGGGTCGGATCCGGCGGTGGGTCGGCGTAGGCAGGGCCGACGGCACCCAGGGCGGACATCCCCAGCGCGGCGGCCACCAGCAGGCGGGCCGCTGTTGCTCTCGTCCTCACCATGCAGAGTCGATCACAGAATCGGCCACAACCGCTATCGAGACGGCATAGTGGATGTTGTGCTGACAGCGGTATGGGCGCGTGTGGGCAGGGTCCGAGTGACCTTGTTGTACGCGGCTGCGCTGGCCACGGTGGCCGAGGTGTTGTTGTACCTGGGCCCGCGAGCGCATTCCGAGGTCATCCGCCACGTCAGTACGAACCTGCACAACCTGGGCGAAGGCCGCATCGGCACCCTGATCGGCAGCGCTTTCGTCACCGCGGACGGGCCGATATACGTGTGGTTGCCCGGACTGGTCGCGATGTTGGCGCTCGGCGAGTTGCTCTGGCGCAGTGGGCGACTGGCGGTGGCCTTCGCCGTCGGCCACATCGGGGCGACCTTGATCGTGGCGGCGGGCCTGGCGGCCGCAATCGCAGCCGGGTTGCTCTCGACGTCGATCGTGAACGTCGCCGACGTCGGTATGAGCTACGGCGCGGTGGGGGTGCTGGGCACTTTCACCGCTGCGATCCCGCACCGTTGGCGGGCCGCCTGGATTGGCTGGTGGCTTGCGGTCGCGGCCGGCGCCGCCGTCGTCAGCGGCGGATATTTCACTACCGCCGGGCATGGCGTCGCTCTGGTCCTCGGCATGCTGGTGGGTACCAGATTCGGCCAGCACGAACGCTGGACGGCCACCCGGTGGGGGCTGCTGGCAGTCGCTGCCGCGTTCGGGTACCTCATGGTGGGCTACAACTCCTCGTCGCTCCTGGCCCCGGCGGCCTGTGGCCTGCTGGGGGCAGTGGTGGTCTGGGGCGGCGCGTCCCTGATCGGTCAGCGGCGGCCGGCACGGCGGTCAACCCCACCGGGGTGAGGCGCGGCGAGCGGGTCGTGCTCACCCCCGCATCACGGCGGGCTCAGCGGCTTGCCGCTCTGGTGTTCTTTGCGGGCCTGTGCTGGCTGGTGTTACTGCTCGCCCAGGGGCACGGCCGACTTCCCCACCGCCTCATCGAGGGCCTTGCGGAGTGGTCGATCACGCTGACACTGGTGCTCGTGCTGTTGGCGCGCGGAATCTATCTGGGCCGTCCGGTCACCGCCGCGCACGCGACGGCTGCCGTGGCGCTGCTCATCGTCGGCCTGGGGTTACGGCTGCTGTCGTGGTCATTGACGGGTGACGCACTGGTCATCGCCGCCGCCGCGGTTCTGGTGGCGCCGATGGCGTCGCGACCCGATCCGGCGTCGGTACCGCGCATCTGGCCGCTCGTGCGCCAGACCCACGGCGACCCGCTGGCGCCGTTCACGATGCACTCCCGCAAGAGCCACTATTTCAACGCCGACGGCTCTGCCGCGGTGGCCTACCGGACCATGCTGGGCTTGGCGGTCGTCAGCGGGGATCCGGTGGGGCGGCCGGACGTCTTCGCCGATCTTGTGGCCGGCTTCGTGGCGATGTGCCGCAGCCGGGGCTGGCGGCTCGTCGTGCTCGGTTCGAGCGAGGAGCGGATTGCGCTGTGGCGCATCGGTGTTTCCGCACTGCGTGCGATTCCGTTCGGCTGCGATGTCGAGGTCGACGTGCCGCATTTCGTCATGGAGGGCCGTCGTTTCCGCAATCTGCGCCAGGCGGTCTCGCGCTCCCACAACCGCGGAATCACGACGCAATTGATGGGCGAGCAGGACCTCGGCGAAGCTCTGATCACCGAGCTGGCCGAGGTGGTCTACGCCTCCGGCCATGGAGCGCGTCTGGAACGGGGCTTTTCGATGATCCTCGACGGCGTCCTGGAAGGCCGATATCCGGGCGTCGCTGTGATGATCGGACGTGACGCCGACGGCAGAGTGCAGGGCTTTCACCGCTACCTGGTAGCCGGAGCGGGTAGTGACGTCACCCTCGACGTGCCGTGGCGTCGTCCGGGGGCACCCAACGGTCTGGACGAACGGCTGACGGTTGACATGATCGAATGGTGCAAAATAGCTGGAACGCAACGGCTTTCGCTGGCGTTCGCAGCATTTCCCGACCTCTTCGACAACCCGACCCGGACCCGCGTCGAGAACTTCTACTACCGTGTCATCACCTTGGGCGGCCCGCTGATTCGACTGGAGTCGCTCTACCGGTATCTGCAAAAGTTTCACGCCCTGGGAACGCGGCGCTACGTGCTGGTGTCGCTGCGGCACATCCCGTTGGCGTTGATCGTCCTTCTGGCACTGGAATTCCTGCCGCGGCGCCGGACGCCCCGGCTAGGCTTGCCAATGGTGTCGGAAACTCCCTATGACGAGGAAACATGCCCCTAACAAGTCCGCTTCGCGCAGCAGCCGGGATCGTTGCCTTTGCGACGGCGATCGCGGTGGCGGCACCGGCCGCCGGCGACCCGATGGACCCGATCCCGGGGAACGGATTCTTTGTCGTCGGACCTGATATCGCGCCGGGCCTTTACCGCACGGGCGGGTCGGGCTCGACCTGGGGAGTGTGGATAAACGGCGTGCCCACAGAGGACTCGATGTGCCTGTGGTTCACCTACAGCACACCCGATGCGAACAAGGACCACGTCGTCGAGACGAATATCTCCATCGGTCCCATGTACGCGAATATCAACTCGACGGTGCAGGCCTTCGAGTCGCGGAACTGCGCGCCCTGGACCCGGGTCAGCTGAGCGGTCTTCCAGAGCGAGTACCGGACGGTTAACGCCTGACGCTCGCTTTGGTTACGAACACTGCCCAGGTATGCCGGTTCAGCGAAGTCAGTGCTTGGATCGGGCAAGCGGCCAACGGCAGACGCCGGCCCGGAGGTGCAACATGGGCTGGCTGGAAGCGATTGCGGTGCTGCTCATGATCGCGATCGCTGCTGCGGCGGGCGGGCTATGGGCGTCAGTCGTTGCACGGCGGAAGAAGGCACGCGCCCGCGGGCCATTTTTGTTGGGCGTCTTGTGCGGAGTGATGGCGGGAGTGGCGCTGACGGGAAGACGCCGAGTACTCAACGCCATTGGGGCCTCAACCCTGAAGGCCGTCATCCGCCCGTTGCGTGCCGGGACCGGACTCCCCGTCGGTGATGTTGTAGCCGGGGCGCTCACGGTTGCGGCTTCACTTGTTCGACGTGGACCGGCTCCGCTGATTGACGAGTTGAGAAAGCGTTGGCTGCCAACAGGTTCGCCTAAGCATCACGTGCCCGATATGCGTGGGCTCGGTGCTCGATGCGGCCGATGTAGAGCACGCGATCGTCGGGGTGCGCGCGGAATACGACGCGGTAGCCTCCGCGCCGGGCCACACGCCAGCCTTCAAGCTCGAAGCGCAAAGGTTTGGACATCGCGTACGGATCGGTCGGCAGCGTGGCAGTAAGAAACTCGACGATGGCAGCCGCCACCCCGGCGGCATAGTCGGCGTCGGCCTGCCCGAGATCATCCACGAGACCGGGCGTGCTCAGGGCGTGCAGGGTTTCGTTGCTAAGGTCCCGCCGTCGATCGTGATTCGCGATGCAAATCGGCGTAGAGTTTGACGTGTTGCTCACCGACTGTTCTGGATTGCGGGGTGGCACATGGCAGACGTCGATTACTGCGTCGTGGGAGCGGGTTTCGCCGGACTGACGGCGGCATTGCGGTTGACGCAGGCGGGCCGGTCGGTAGTCCTGCTGGAGGCCCGTGATCGGGTCGGCGGCCGAACATTCACCGAAGTACTGCCGGACGGGACCTGGATCGATCGCGGTGGCGCGTGGATCGGTCCCGGACAGGACCGCATCAAGGCGTTGATCGCCGAATACGGGGTTCGGGAGTACAAGGAATACGCCGACGGCGACGCGATGATGATCGTCGACGGCAAGAAGCATCGGTACGCGGGCACGGTCCCGTGGACGATGAGTCCGTGGGCGGTGGCCAACCTCGGTGCCGGCTTGCTCGAAGTCGATCAGATGTGCAAGGCAGTGCCTTGCGAAGCACCGTGGACTGCGAAGAAGGCCGCGGAGTGGGATCGAATCACGTTGGGGGAGTGGCTGCACGGCAACGTGCTGTCCACCCAGGCGCGGGAAATGCTCGACATGGCTCTTGCCGGGATCTACACCTCGGCTGCCTCGGAGGTGTCATTGCTGTGGGCGCTGCACCAGATGGGATCGGGCGGCGGGCCGTCGTTCGTCATCTCCAGTAGAGGCGGATCCCAGGATGCGCGTGTGCACGGCGGGATGGGTGCGGTCTCCGGGCCGATGGCCGCGGAACTGGGCGACGGGTTGCAACTCTCGCAGCCCGTGCACCTCATTGCCCGGGATGACGACGGCGTGACGGTGCATGCCGACGGGATGACCGTGCGAGCGGGGCGGGTGATCGTTGCCGTGCCGTTGGCCGTCGCCGGGCAGATCGCGTACGAGCCGATGTTGCCGGTGGATCGGGCGTTTCTTCACCAGCGGATGCCCAGCGGCGCGGTGCTCAAGATCTCGGTGGTCTACGACACCGCGTTCTGGCGAGCCGACGGGTTGTGCGGTCAGTCGGCGGCGCCCGGATCGCCGGCCACCCTGACGATCGATGCGTGCACCGACACCGGTGTGCCCGGAATCATGTGCGTGATCACTGAAGGGCGTGCCGCTCGCGAACTCACGCAACTCGATGCCGCCGAACGGCATTCCGTGGTGGTGGCCGAACTGGTCGACCGGTTCGGACCGAAGGCCGCCACGCCGGTCAGCTACCACGAGCAGAACTGGACGGTCGAGCGCTATTCGGGCGGCGGGATGATCAGCCACGCACCACCGGGGGTGCTCACCGAATTCGGCCCCGCCCTGCGGGAGCCCTGCGGCCGCATTCATTGGGCCGGAACGGAGAGTTCGGCCGTCATGTGCGGCTGGATCGATGGTGCGGTGCGCTCCGGGGAACGCGCCGCCGCTGAGGTGCTGGCCGCTGACTCCGTTGCCGCGGCTTAGCTCTCGGACCGGCAAAACACATGGGGCACTTGAGGTGCCATGATCGAGCATGTGGTGGTCGTTAGACGGCGACGACCGTGAGGATCCCCCCGAGGCCCTGAAAGTCGTCGGCATTGCGCGTATACAGCGGCAAGCCCGCGGCCAATGCGGTCGCCGCAATGAGCAGGTCGGCCGCGCGCCGCCGGGGTTGGCGACCCGCCGCCAGAACGGCGGCGTAGATCCGCCCATAAGCCCTCGCGCAGTCTCCGTCGAACGGTAGGGGCTCTACCCATGACTCGAGCTGCTGCAACCGGTCCTGGCGTCGTGCCCGTTCGGCGGGGTCATCGCTGGCGTGCGGGCCGGCGGAGAGCTCGGCCATTGTGATCGCGCTGACTGATGCCTGCTCGGGCAAAGCATCCGGCGCGATGACGTTGAGGTCGATCACCACCGACGTGTCGAGTAAGCCGCTCTCCGTCTCAGCCACGCGGATTGATGTCCTGATCTACGCAGCGGTCGAGGTCCGCGCGCAACCGCTGATAATCGAGGTGCGGCGCGCCACGGAACGCCGCCGCCAATGCCGGGCCGTTCACGACGCGACGGCGCCGCAATGGGAAGAGTTCTCCGACGGGGACACCGTTGCGGGTGATGACGAATGCCTCGCCCTCGTCGAGTCGACGCATGATGTCACCGCTGTTGTTGCGTAGCTCGCGCTGGCTGATCTCGCTGCTCACTCCACCAACCGTAGCACATGTGCGACACGCCGGGTTTGGCTACAGTCCGGAACCCGCACATCTGTCTAGAGTCAGACCTATGGCGGTCGTCATCGAATCACGGTTCGGTGAACCCGGTGGACGCGAACCGGAGGTCAGCGGCGAGCCTCTGCTGTTCAAGGGAGACGACTTCGCCCGCACCGACATCGGCGTGGTTGGTGCGGCCGACTCGTGAGGATGTCGATCGTCACCGGGGCCGTCGCCTCGGCAATGGTGATCGCTGTTTCTGCGTGCGGTGCGGCGTCCACAATCGTGCCGGGAACCGCGATGGTGGACCGGCAGTCGGTGCCGTCCCCGGCCGCACGGCAGCCCACCTCGGGGCCTGTGCGGGATGGGGGTCTGCAGTTCGACGTGCTGGACGTCTCGCGGTCCAAACTGGTGGGCGACCCGAAGGACCCGGGTCTATCTGTCACTGCCCGTGGGGTTTTCGTCGTCGTCACGCTGTCGATCCGCAACGTCGGTAATGCGACGCTGACCTTCTTCGACCGCTACCAGACCCTGGTCGACAGCACGGGCGAGAAGTTTCCCGCTGACATGGCGGCCGACATCTACGGCAATCGCGGCATCCGCTCGACCAGAATGGACCCCGGCACCGAGCTACTCGTGCACATCGCCTTCGACGTGCCTGAGGACGCGGTGCCGCGGAATCTCATTCTGCGGCAGTCGGATTCCTCCGCCGGCGTGACGGTGCCGATCTAGGCGACCGTCACATGGACGTGGTTGTAGTGAGCGGCCACCCGCCACATCGTGTACTTCACACCGAAGCGGCCGGACTGGCTTTGAACGTCGGAGTTGATCGAGTCGCCCAGGCCCATGTCCGAGCCGATCATGATGTCCAGGGCATGGCCGCTGGGATGATCCGGACGCGAATCCGGCCGCACACCACCGATGGACTGCACACCTGGGTAGGTGGCGGTGATGTACTGCATGAGAGTCCGCGCGTTGGGGCACAGGCCGCTCATCCCGACGAGGGGGACAGCAGAGGCGGTTGCCGATGACGTTGCAATCAAGCCGGCGGTAATCGTCGCTATCGCAATCTTTTTCATAGTGCTATCAGAATAAAGTGATATGACGGAAGGGAAAAATCTTGGAGCACAGAATCATTCGTATTCCCGTTTCGACAAGGTTTGCTGAAGTATTTATGATTGGGGATCGATTCAACGTCGCTTGAACGTATCATCGCTGCTCAGCGGGTTGCGCGCTGGAGGCGTTGAATTCGCAGGTAGACAGTGCAATTGGGATGAGTTTCCGCAGGTGAGCAATGGTTGGCGGACTGATTGCTTTGCGAACGGGCCGCAAATGATTTGCCACGGCCACAGGGGATTTCGAAACGTGTTCTGGCACACATAGCAGTGACACAGCGTGTTTCGCTGGTCAAATACTCGTCAATTCGATAAAGGTGCTCAGCCTGAGGGTGTTTCGGCCACCACGTCGCGCGTGTGCGGCGCGTAGTTCCGCCAGTTGATCGTGGGCTCGCCGTCCCACCGGTAGGCGACCAGCTTGCCGGCGTCCTTGGCGACGCTGTAGTCGACGCAGGCGGTGTAGTCGGTCCAGTCATCCCGGTGGTTGTCCCACTCAAACCAGTAGTGGCCGTAGATCACCGGCACCGTGTCGGTGTAGACGTAGGACAGTAGGGCGGGGTCGACCGCAAGGTCGGGAAGCGCCGGATAGTCCTGGCCGTCTTCGGTTTTCATGCCGCGGACATCGGCGAGTGTGCGCAGTGTGTGCGCGTCGGCATCCCACCAGCGAAGCCGCGCCTGGTTGCGCGCCTTGCCGCCGTGGTCGATGTATGACTGCTGCCCGTATTGCACGAGGTCGATCTCGGGGCCTTTGAGCAGAGTCTCCACGGCTTCGTAGAGCGGATGTCCTTTGGTGGAGGCGTCGACGTAGTGCTGCAGATCCGTCAGCATATTGCCGCCTGTCGCGGCCTCGACCACGGTCATCGACTCGGGGTTCCAGCAGGCGTGAACCACCCGGATACCGCCGAGGTCCAGCCAGAGCGGGATGGTCTTGAACCAGTCCAGGTAGTCCTTCTGCTGCTCGTGCGTCAGGGCGAGGAACGCCGCGTGCCCGGTGGTGTTCTTCGGGTCCTTTCGCGTGCGCAGGAAATCGCCCGGCGCATTCGGGTTCGGGGTGGCGTAGGCGATGGCATTGAACTCGTGATTGCCCATGACGATATGGGCGCCGCCTTGCTCGACCATCGCCTTGACGATCTGCAGCACCTCGAGCTGTCCTGGGCCGCGGTCGACGAGGTCGCCGACGAACACCGCGGTGCGTTCGGGGTGGCGGTAGACACCGGCGTCGTCGCGCCGGTAACCGAGTTGCGCCAGAAGCGCCTTCAGCTCCTCGGCGTAGCCGTGAATGTCGCCGATGATGTCGTATTTGGCCATAGTTCCCTCCACTGTTGTTCTGACTGGGGGTTGCTCGCCGTCAGGTTCCACGCGCGCCCGGAAAGGCTGGGGAACTCAGAACACTGCTTGCGATATGGAGTGTATCCAGGGCGACTGACACATTCCGGGCCTCGATGCGCTTCGGCGACTATGTGTCTTTTCTAACGCCACGGTGTTTACTTGACGCGGAAATGCCAACGCTCGCCTGAGGCCAGGCGCGGAACATGAAGAAACACTGGGAGGCACACGATATGGTCACCACGGTAAAGCGGACTTTCGCCGGTGTGCTGATATCGGGTTTCGGCGCGGTCGCTTCTTTGTGGCTCACCGCGTTGGGGCCGGGCGCCGCGACTGCGCACGCCGACTTGGTGTACGACCCTGTCGGCCACGGCACTTGGTGCCCGGGAGACCCCATTTGGTCGCAGATCCGAACCTTGGCGGCCGGCTGGGACATGAACACCTGCCACGAAGTCCACCAGGTATCCGGCCAACCAGGGGTTTGGGCCGAGGGCCCACTTCCGCCGGGCACGTTCGTCTGCCCGCCGATTTCGTTCATGTGCCCCTGAGCGTTAGCCGGTCGAACCTCGGTGATCCACCACCGTTCAACCCGTCCTGTTGTCGGCTGCAGCCTGGAGTATGTCCCTCGAACAAGTCATCACCCTCGAGTTCGACGGCGGTGTCTGGGCACCGGGTTGCCCGCCTCGGAGCGACAATGAGGACCCGGGCCTCGTTTCGGCGCCGGACCCGCGGTTGTCGCTCCGAGGCGGGCACAAGAGTTATGCCTCCGGAACTGGCCAGCCGGTCAGGAGTACGACGACGGCCTGCCCGGGCTCACTACCCGGTTCCGGACACCACGGAACAGGCGGCCGTACTGAAGCGGGGGTGAGGGGCCGGTCAGCGACCCGCGCGGCCGGCCTTCACGCTGCTGGCCGCCCCCGGGCTGCCTTGGGCGCAACCACCGATGCTCCCCTGGCATTACACCCCGCCGCGCCCGGTTCATCGGGGACCGGCGCTACGGTGGCACCGTGAACGCCGGCGAGCAGACCATCGATTGGCTTTACCGCGAGCAGTTGCAGGTCGATGAAGAGTGGTCGATCCGCACCGAGACGGGCTTCACCTGGTGGGCCGACCAGAACGCCCAGACCATCGAGGTCCTCGGCGAGGAGGACGGGCCGGACGGCCAGAAGGGGTATCTGATCAGCGTGCGCACCGACCTGCTGACCGACCTCGACCTGTCCGAGGATGTCCTGGAGCAGATCAACGAGGGGCCGATGCGCTTCGCCGCCCTCGCGGCGCCGGTCTACGACCGCGATGCGCGGACGTTGAGTTTGTATTCGCTGGCCCGCGTGCTCGACGAGAATGCCGAGTGGATGGGCATGGTCCTCGGCTCGGCAGCGGTGCTGCAGGCCGGCGAGGCACGGTTGCTCGGGCCGGCGCTGGCCGAGGCGCTCGGCGCCCAGGCGGCACTCAGCGGGCACCCGCAGAGCGGGCTTCGGCCGACCCCCGACGAGATGATCTACGCGGTCAACGTCTTCCTGGAGGAGGGCAAGGCGCCGTGCCAGTGGCCCGAGGCGGAATTCACCGAGACCGTCAACCAGTTCATGATGCAGCGGCCGTCGATCGGGGCATCCAGCGACGGGCAGCAATTCGTCGTGGAATTCCCCTTCGGAAACCGCTCATCGCTGTGCCAGGTGATGGGCACCCAGGCCCACCCGCTCTACGGCAACGGCCTGTTCGTGCTGCAGCGCTTCCCGTTCGTGGCTGGCTCACTCGCCGAGGGCGTCGAGTTGGCGCTGACCCTCAACGGCGCCGAGTTCACCCAGAACGCCACCGGCTACGGGTTCGGCAGCTATGTCTACGACGAGGGCACCTTGTGCTTCTCGGCGTTCATTCCCAACGTGCTGCACCGCCAGGTGGCGCTGCCCAACCTCTACTTCGCCTGCGCCGCCCGCGCTCTGGCGATGTCGGTCTGGCTGCTCAACGAGCCGTGGACTGAGGAGTCGTTCTCGATCGAGCACAGCGCGCTGGGGCGAAAGATGATGCGCGAGTAGTCTTCGGGTTTCGTTGACACCGGAGGGCCAACATGCGGGCGAGTCTTGTTCTGCTGATCGCGGCAATCGTCTCGCTGCTCGGATGTGCCGGCGCCAGCGCCGACGAAGGAGGGTCCGTGGCCGATTCGGAGACGTTGACCGGTTCGGTCGTTCTGCGCCAGTCGGCCGCCCTGCCCGTCGGCTCGCTGCTGACCGTGACGCTGGAGGACGTCTCGCTGGCCGATGCGCCCGCGGTGACCCTGGCCCAGACGCAGTTCGAGGTGAAAAGCCAGCAGTTCCCGATTCCGTTCTCGCTCGTCTACCCGACGGCGGCGGTGCGGCCCGGAGCGTCGTATGCCGCGCGCGGCCGGCTGAACCTCGGCGATCAGCTGCTGTACACGACGACCGAGCGCAATCAGATCGATCCGCTCAACCCGGCGCCGATCCAACTAATGATGGACCCGGTGCAGAGTGGCCCGCTGCCCACACCCGACGTTTCGCTGACCGACACCTACTGGAAACTGCTCGAGGTGGGCGCCCAGCCCGTCGCGGTGGCCGAGCAGATGCGCGAACCCCAGCTGGTGCTCAGCAGCCTGGACGCTCGGTTCTCCGGATCGGGCGGCGTGAACCGGTTGATGGGCGGCTACACCCTCGACGGCAATTCGCTCACGTTCTCCCAAGTGGCCTCGACGATGATGGCCGGCCCGCCCGAGGCGATGCAGCAGGAGCAGGCGATCATCGCGGCGCTGGGCAGCGTCCGCGGGTTCAGCATCACCGGCGATCAGCTGACCCTCGTTGACGCGGCCGGCCAGTCGGTGCTGACGGCGGTCGCGGTCGCGCTGAGGTAGCAGCCGGCCGACTTGTCGGACCCCTCTCATAGCGTCGCGTGTATCGCGAGAGCAAAGGCGGGAGCCGGGGGAATGGGCAGGAAGAGCAGGAAAAAACAGTCGAGCAGCGAGGGTGGCGCTGGCTTCGCGGTCCTCATCGTGCTGTGGCTGATCATCAAGTTGATCTGGGTAATCGTGGGTGCACTGGTGCTCGTCGGCTCCTTCTTTCTGGTGCGCGCCATCGTGCGGGAGAGCCGTCGGCGCCGGGCGCTGTATGCGATGCAGTGCGCGGAGATCGCCGCCCGCGCCGACCAGCAACACAACTGGGTGATGCAGGGTGACGATCGCGGCACCTACGGCGAACAGGGCGCCCGCCTGATGCGTGAGATCCGCGCGGGTGGTGAAGCCCGCCTGCCGACGACTCGACGGTGACCACGTCAAAGGTGGTTAGCTGCAACTGACGACCACCCGGAGGAATTACGCCGATGCCCGATGAGTACGCCGCACACCGCCGTACCGCTGGCGGCATCAGCTACATCGACCTGGGCGAATCCACAGGATGCCCGCACCCGGAACAGCACGGGGACGTAAGTCGCGAGTGGCCCCACTGTGGCCACGGTGGCCACCGTCAGCCCGATCCAGAAAAACCACGCCGCGCCGACGCACTGAGCGCCGGCGCGGCGCGCCCGCCGAAACGCCCACGTGTAACCGATCGCAGCCGATGCGATCAAGGCCAGACGTCTACCGACGCTGCTGAACTTGTGTGGCAACGGAACCCGGTTCAAGCTACTTTCAGCAACCTCACAGCTGGCGCTCGTGGCCCTAGGGCAGCCCCGGCGTCTGTAGCTTGTAGCCCCGGTCGATCACGTGATCCGGCAGCGGCTGGCTCTCCTCGTCGGGGATCATCACCTCGATATAGGCGGCACCGTCGTGATCCTCGATGTCGTCGAGCACCTTCTCCAGTTCGGCGACGGTGGACACCCTGGCGCACAACCAGTTCCGGCAGCCGAACGCCTCGGGTAGCAGGTGGTAATTGACCGGTGCAAGGTCGTCATACGCGTGCCCGCGCTCGCTGATGACGTCCTCCACCCCGTACAGGCCGTTGTTGAGCACGAAGATCCGCGGCGCGATGCCGTAGCGGCCCATGACGGCGAGCTCGTTGAGGGTCATCTGGTGCGACCCATCGCCGGTGACCAGCCAGGTGCGGCCCTTGGTTTTGGCCATCGCGATGCCGAGGGTGGCCGGGGTGGCCCAGCCGATCGACCCCCACAGTCCCTGCCCCTGGGCATCGACCCCGGCCGGCAGGCGCATTCCGTTGAGGTGCAACATGGCTGTGCCGGTCTCGATCACCAGGGTGTCGTCGGCACGCAGTCGCTGCTGCAGCCGCGGGTAGAAGTTCGGTGAGGCGGTGGGATCCTCGCCCGCGCCGGTCATCTCCAACTCGCCGTAGGCCGGTGCGTCGTCGCGGCTGCGCGGTTTGACCTTCTTGGTGAGTGCGTCCAGAACATCCTCGATCGCAACATTGAGGTAGATGTCGTTGCCGTTGCGAACCCAGTTGTCGCGTATACAGATTGCCCGGTCGGTGTCGAGAACCACACTCCACAGCGCGGTGTTCAGCTCGGTCAGCATGACCCCGCCGATGTCGAGGATCAGATCGGCCTGCTCGACGATGTCGCGGACCGCCGGCGGCTGCGAGGAGCCTGCGGCGTAGAGACCGATGTACTGCGGCACCGACTCGTCGATCACGCCTTTGTCGTAGGGCGTCAACGCAACCGGGAGGTTGGCCTTGCCGACGAGCTTGACGGCTTTGTCGGCGACGCCGTAGCGGGCGGTCAGCGTGGTGATGGTGGCCACCGGATTCCGCGCGACGGCGAGCTTGGCCAGGATGGCGTCGACGGCCGCAGCCAGTTCGGTCTCGTCGCTGCGCTGCCGCTTGACCTTCGCCAGCGGCTCGCCCCTCACGGGCTTGCCGATCACCGGCATCAGCCCGTTGACGTCCGAGATCACGACATAGGCCGGCATCGACTGCCGCAGCGCCTCGCGGATCACCCGCTCGAGTTCGTCGATGCAGTTGTCCGGCGTGAGTCTCGCCGACACGCAGCACGCCGACGACGAGATGTCGTGGTAGCGGTCGTATCTGGTGTCGCCGAGGTTGTGGTGGGTGATCAGCTTCAGGTGCTGGATGCGCTCGCTGGGCATACCGACGATGTGGAAAACCGGCAGCCGGTGCGCCTTGGACCCCATCACGCCGTTGATCGCCGACAACTCGCCCACGCCGTAGGTGGTGGACAGAATCGCCGCACCGCGGATCCGCGCGTAGCCGTCGGCCGCGTAGGCGGCGTTGAGCTCGTTGGCACACGCCACCCACTCGAGACCGTTGACCGTCTCCACGGCATCGTCCACGGGGAAGGCGTAGTCCCCGGGGACCCCGAAGACCTTGTCGATGCCCAGCGCGGCCAGCCGCGTCAGGGTGTATTCGGCGACCGTGGGCTGCGGGGCCATCTCACTCCCGGTTCATCGTCCTGACGTCAGACAACCTTGTTTACCAGACCACTAGACGGTGATGCCGGCAGCCGGGTTGATTGCACCCGCGATGGCTTCTCCCCACGCCAGCACGCCGACGAGGCCGGCCGTGGTGATCAACCCCACGTCGGCCGCGATGGGCAGGCCGATCGCGTTGGTCAGGCCGGCGATCACCTCTC
>JBAXUD010000219.1:0-5910 GCA_037129875.1 Mycobacteriaceae bacterium | reverse complement strand
TGATAGACCGCCGGCACCTTGAAGCTGGCCATGATGATGATGAAGATGAACAGGTTGTCGATCGACAGGCTGTACTCGGTGAGCCAGCCCGCGTAAAACTCCAACCCGTACTGGCCGCCGTGCATCTTCCACACCAGAAGCCCGAACAGCAGGGCCAGACCGACGTAGGCCGTCAGTGCGATGACGCACTCGCGTTTGCTCGGCTCATGGGGGCGGCGGGCGAACACCAGGACGTCGAACAGAAGGACGGCGAGTGTCACCCCGAGGGTGATCCCCCACTCCAGTGCCGAGACGTTCACACACAGACCTCCGGGGTCGTCGAACAAGCCCGAGGTCTCTTCCGCCGCGCCCAAAAAAGGGCTGAGCCGGCCCGCGGAACCGGACGGCCGACAGACGGCCGACGTGGTGACGACACCGCGACGAAGGAATACTCCCCTCTGCCCTGCCAGTGTCGCACGCCGCGCGGTCGGGGCGGCGGGGGCCGGACGTCGCGCCCGGGGCGCGATGCTGAGCCGCCCCCGAAAACGCGTCCCGGGCTCTAGGATTCGGGCGATGCCTGCAATTCCAGCCCAGTACCTGCTGTCAGGGCAGGCGCCGACACCACGGACTCTCGTCGACATCCTGTACGACACCGCTGCGCGTTACCCGGACGCCGCGGCCATCGACGACGGCGAGGTGCAACTCACCTACAGCGAGGTCATTGCCGAGATCGAGTCCGGGGTCGGATGGCTGGTCGAGCGCGGGATCGGCCGGGGCGACCGGGTCGGGATCCGGATGGCATCGGGCAGCTACTCGCTGTATCTGGCGATCCTCACGGTGCTTGCGGCCGGCGCGGCCTACGTCCCGGTCGACGCCGACGACCCGCAGGAGCGGGCGCAACTGGTGTTCGGCGAAGCGCGGGTGGCCGGCGTCATCACCGATGAGGGACTGAGCCCTGGACCTGGATCCTCCCTCGGCCGGCGCGCCACCGCGCCCGAGGTGAGCGACGACGCCTGGATCATCTTCACCTCGGGCTCGACTGGCACCCCGAAAGGTGTAGCGGTCACTCACCGCAATGCGGCGGCGCTCGTCGATGCCGAAGCTCAGATGTTCCTGCAGGACAATCCCATCGGACCGGATGACCGGGTACTGGCCGGTCTCTCGGTGGCCTTCGACGCATCATGCGAGGAGATGTGGCTGGCCTGGCGTAATGGCGCATGCCTGGTGCCGGCTCCACGGTCGCTGGTGCGCAGCGGAATGGACCTGGGACCGTGGCTGGTCTCCCGCGACATCACCGTGGTGTCGACGGTGCCGACGCTGGCGGCACTGTGGCCTGCCGAGGCCCTCGAAGCGGTGCGGTTGTTGATCTTCGGCGGCGAGGCATGCCCCCCGGAACTCGCCGAACGTCTCGCGGTGGACGGCCGCGAGGTGTGGAACACCTACGGGCCCACCGAAGCCACCGTGGTGGCCTGCGGCGCCCGGCTCGCCGGAGGGGCTCCGGTGAGCATCGGACTGCCGCTGCCCGGCTGGGACCTGGCCGTGCTGGATGCCTCGGGCACACCGGTGGGACTCGGCGAGGTCGGCGAGCTGGTGATCGGCGGGGTGGGCCTGGCCCGTTACCTCGACCCTGAGAAAGACGCCGAGAAGTACGCGCCTCTGGAGACACTGGGCTGGCAGCGCGCCTACCGCAGCGGTGGTCTGGTGCGGCTTGAACCTGACGGCCTGTACTTCCAGGGCCGCGCCGACGATCAGGTCAAGGTCGGCGGACGCCGCATCGAACTCGGCGAGGTGGACTCGGCCCTGGTGCACATACCCGGGGTCAGCGGCGGCGCGGCGGCCGTGCGCAAAACCGCCAGCGGTACACCGGTTCTGGTCGGCTACATCGCCTCCGCCGACCCGGATTTCGACCTGGCGGCCGCCCGTGCGCACCTCGCCGACTCGTTGCCTGCTGCGCTGGTGCCGCGTCTGGTGCTCGTCGACGAACTGCCGACCCGCACCTCGGGGAAAGTCGACCGCAACGCGCTGCCGTGGCCGCCTCCCGGCGATGTCCCCGACGTGGGCTCGCAGTTGGGCGGCACGATGGGCTGGCTGGCCGCGGCGTGGCAGGACGTCCTGGGCACGGTGGTCGATGGGCCGGAGGCCGACTTCTTCGCCCTGGGCGGCGGATCGCTGTCGGCGGCCCAGATGGTGGTCGCACTGCGTGGGCACTATCCCGGAATGACCGTCGCCCATCTCTACGACCATCCCCGACTCGGCTCCTTGGCCGGCTTCCTCGACGAGATGGCGGCCGATGACCCGGCACCGACGCCCGTCATCCCCCGGGTGGTCGCGCCCACACCGTTTCTGACCCGCGCGCTGCAGGTGGCGCTCACGTTGCCACTTGCCGGGCTCACCGCGCTGCAGTGGCTGACGTGGCTCGCGCTGATCAACAACATCACGACGGCACTGCACCCGCTGCCGTGGCTCGCGCCGGTCAACTGGTGGGTGATCCTGATCGCGTTCGTCGTGTTCATCACCCCGCTTGGCCGGATGGGTATCGCCGTGCTGGGTGCGCGCGTGTTGCTGGCCGGGCTCAAACCGGGCACCTATCGCCGGGGCGGCTCACAGCACCTGCGAATCTGGCTGGCCGAGCGGCTCGCCGAAGCCAGCGGCGCAGAGAACCAGGCTGGTGCTCCATGGCTCGTGTATTACGCACGGGCACTGGGCAATTCGGTGGGCAAAGGGGTTGATCTGCACTCCGCTCCGCCGGTGACCGGCATGCTGACCCTGGGCCATCGGAGTTCGGTGGAGCCAGAGGTCGACCTGACCGGGCACTGGATCGACGGCGACCTGTTCCACGTCGGGGAGATCAGCATCGGCAACGACTCCACCATCGGCGCCCGCACCACGCTGCTGCCCGGGGCCGTGGTCGGCAAGGACGCAGACGTCGCCGCCGGTTCGGCCGTCGTGGGCAAGGTCAAGAACGGGCAGTACTGGAAGGGTTCCCCCGCGGTGAAGTCCGGCAAGGCCCGCCACCCCTGGCCCGATCACCGGCCTCCGCGGGCCGCACACTGGGTGATGATCTACGGGCTGTCCTCGCTGCTTCTCGGCGCACTGCCGTTGACGTCGCTCGGCGCCGGGCTGGCGGTATTGGCCTGGGTGGTGCGGGACACCGCGACGCTGGGCGACGCGATTCGCCTCGCCGCGCCGTGGATCCCGGTGGCCACCCTCGTCGCCACGGCCGTCTACGCGATCACCACCGTTGTCGGTGTGCGCATGCTCTCCCTCGGACTGCGCGAGGGCTACCACCCGGTTCGCAGCCGGGTCGGCTGGCAGTTGTGGGCAACCGAGCGGCTGATGGACGCCGCCCGGAACTATCTCTTCCCGCTGTATGCGGGGATGCTGACGCCGGTGTGGTTTCGCATCCTGGGGGCGAAGGTCGGCCGCAACACCGAGATCTCGACCGCGCTGCTGACGCCGAAGTTCACCGTCATCGAGGACGGGGCGTTCCTGGCCGACGACACCATGGTGGCCTCCTACGAGCTCGGCGGCGGATGGATCCACATCGCCAAGGCGACCGTCGGCAAGAGGGCGTTCCTGGGTAACTCCGGGATCACCCAGCCGGGTCGGCGCGTTCCCGACGACGGTCTGGTGGCGGTACTGTCGGCCACCCCGGCCAAGGCCAAGGCCGGATCGTCGTGGCTGGGCAGCCCGCCGATCCGGCTGCGACGGCAAGCCGACACCGCTGACGTCGCACTCACCTTCAACCCGCCGCTGCGGTTGAAGATCATGCGCGGGTTCGTCGAGACCTGCCGGGTGGTGCCGCTGATGGTCACCTTCGCGATCGGAGTGGCGGTGTTGGCCGCCCTGCAGGCAGTCGCCGTCCGGGGCGGCTACGGCTGGGCGGCCCTAGCCGGCGGTGTGGTGCTGCTGATTGCCGGCGCGGTCGCCGGAGGTATCGCCGTCGCCGCCAAATGGCTTGTTGTAGGACGGATCCCGGCCGGCGAAAAGCCGCTGTGGTCGTCCTTCGTCTGGCGCAACGAGGTGGCCGACACCTTCGTCGAGTCAGTGGCCGCGCCGTGGTTCGCCCGAGCCGCCAGTGGGACCCCGGTGATGAACATCTGGCTGCGGGGTCTCGGCGCACGCATCGGCCGGGGTGTCTGGTGTGAAACCTACTGGCTGCCTGAGGCCGATCTGGTGTCACTGGGCGACGGGAGCACCGTCAACCGGGGCTGCGTCGTGCAGACCCATCTGTTCCACGACCGGATCATGCGGATGGACAGCGTGGTCCTGGAGGACGGCGCAACACTCGGACCGCACTGCGTGGCGCTGCCGGCGTCCCGGATCGGCGCCGGGGCGACGATCGGTCCCGCGTCGCTGGTGATGCGCGGCGACGAAGTGCCGCCGTCGACCCGCTGGCAGGGCAATCCCATTGCGCCCTGGCAGCTTTCCCGTAAGCGTGCCCGCGCCCAGCGTCTGGCTGAGGACAGCGCCGCGTGAAACAGCACGCCAAAAAGAGCAGCAGTGGGCCTCCGGTGATCGACCCGTACCTGCCCGACAACGGAAACTTCGGCTACCGGGTGTCGCGCTACGAGTTGGATCTCGAGTACAAGGTCTCCAGTAACCGGCTCAGCGGAACCGCCACCATCACCGCCGTCACGCTGGCATCCCTGCAGAGTTTCAGCCTGGACCTGGCCGCGAACCTCTCGGTGACGAAGGTCAGCGTGAACGGACGCCGTCCCGCCCACTTCGGGGCGTCGGCGGGGAAACTGCGGATCCGCCTCGACGCCGCGCTGCCTGCCGGTTCGGCGATGTCGATCGTGGTGCGGTACGGCGGCTCGCCGCGCCCGATCCGGACCGTCTGGGGAGAGGTCGGTTTCGAGGAGTTGTCCAACGGCGCGCTGGTGGCCGGGCAGCCCAACGGGTCGCCGTCCTGGTTCCCGTGCGACGACCACCCGAGCTCCAAGGCGAGCTACCGGATTCAAATCAGCACCGACAGTCCCTATTACGCGGTTGCGCCGGGGGAACTGGTCTCGCGCCGGGTCCGCGCCGGCCAGACGGTGTGGACCTACGAAATGCCCGATCCCACTTCCACCTATCTGGCCACCGTTCAGATCGGCATGTACGAGATGCACCGACTGCCCAAGGCGCCGGTCGCCATGCACGCGGTGGTCCCGGTTCGGCTGCGCTCGGTCTTCGACCACGATTTCGCCCGCCAGCCGGCGATGATGAAACTGTTCATCAAACTGTTCGGTCCGTATCCGCTGTCGGCGGGCTACACGGTGGTGGTCACCGATGACGATCTGGAAATCCCGCTTGAAGCACAAGGGATTTCGATCTTCGGGGCGAACCATTGTGACGGCCGCCGAGGGTCCGAGCGGCTGATCGCCCACGAACTTGCCCACCAGTGGTTCGGCAACAGCGTCACCGCCCGACGCTGGCGTGATATCTGGCTGCATGAGGGTTTCGCCTGCTATGCGGAGTGGTTGTGGTCCGAGCACGCTGGCGGCCCGAAGGCTGCGGAATTGGCGCGTCAGTACCACCAACGCCTCGCCGCCGCGCCCCAGAACCTGCTGCTGTGCGATCCGGGACCGCGGGACATGTTCGACGACCGGGTCTACAAGCGCGGCGCGCTGACACTGCACACCTTGCGCGGCATCGTGGGCGATGACAAGTTCTTCGCGCTGCTGCGGGACTGGACCACCCGGCACCGGCACGGCACGGTCGTCACCGACGACTTCACCGGTCTGGCCGCCAACTACGCCGATGTCTCGCTGCGCCCGCTGTGGGACGCGTGGCTGTACGCCACCCCGGTCCCGCCGCTGTGACCGATGCCAGCGCCTCCGAGGCGGTGAGCGCCGCTGCCGGACCGGTGGCTCGAGGCAGTGTCGCGCGGGTCGGCCTGGCGACGGCGATCACCGCGGTCTGCGGCTACGCAGTGCTCTACCTGGC
>JBAXUD010000218.1:0-5944 GCA_037129875.1 Mycobacteriaceae bacterium | reverse complement strand
CAGCCCGGCGGTCCGGTTCGCAAGGTCCGGATCACCAAGCAGCCGACGGGGAGGTGCACGCCGCAATGATGACCTTGCAGGGCAACAACCGGATTCGGGTCGGGCTGATCGGCCTGTTGATCGTGGCCATGGTGGTGGTCGTGGGGCAGAGCTTCGCCAGTATTCCGATGCTTTTCGCCAAGCCGATGTACTACGCGCACTTCGCCGACTCGGCCGGGGCTGCCCCCGGCGACAAGGTCCGCATCAGCGGCTACGACGTCGGCCAGATCAAGTCGCTGAAGATCGACGGTGACCGGGTCAAGGTCGGCTTCACCCTGGGTAACTACACCATCGGCGAGAACAGCAGGCTGTCCATCCGGACCGACACCATCCTGGGCAAGCGGGTCATGGAAATCGACCCGCGCGGCAACAAGCCGATGGCGGTCGGCGCGACGCTGCCGCTGGAACAGAGCACGACGCCCTACCAGCTCTACGATGCTTTCTCGGATCTGACCACTAACACCAGCCAGTGGGATCTCACCGCGGTTCGCAACTCGCTCAACGTGCTGTCCGAGACGCTCGATGCCAGCAGCCCGGAACTCAAAGCCGCCCTCAACGGTGTCGCTCGTTTCTCCGACACCATCGGCAAGCGCGACCAGCAGTTCAAAGATCTGCTGGGCCAGGCCAACAAGGTCGCCAGCGTACTGGGCAACCGCGGCGAGCAGATCAACCGACTTCTGGTCAACGCCCAGGTTCTGCTGGCGGCAATCAATCAGCGCAGCTCTGAGGTCGACGTCCTGCTGCAGAACGTGTCCGCGGTGTCCCAGCAGTTCGCCGGGTTCATCAACGACAACCCGAACCTCAACAACGTCCTGACCCAGTTGCAGACCATCAGCGACGTGTTGGAGCAGCACAAAGAGGATCTGGCGTACTCGATCACCACGGCCTCGAAGTTCATGGGGTCGCTCACCGAGGGCATCGGTTCCGGCCCGTACTTCAAGACGCTGATCGTGAACCTCCTGCCGTACCAGATCATTCAGCCGTGGGTCGATGCCGCGTTCAAGAAGCGCGGCATCGATCCGGAGGAGTTCTGGCGCAACGCGGGCCTGCCGGCCGCCAAGTTCCCCGATCCCAACGGCCAGGCGCAGCCCAACGGTGCGCCGGCTCCTGCTCCGCAGTTGCTCGAGGGCACCCCGGAATACCCGGGCCCCGCCGTTCCTCCCGGTTCGCCGTGCTCCTACACCCCGGGACTCGGTGGCGTCGGCACCCCGGGCAACCCGCTGCCCTGCGCCGCGGCCACCCAGGGCCCCTACGGCCCCGTGCCTGGTGGTTTCGGTCCGCCGGATGTCGCGATGGCGCCTGCCAACCCGGCCGCTGCCGTCCCGAACCACGGAGTTCCGGCCGCCGCGGTGCCCGGACTCCCGGGTCCACTGCTGCCCGGCGCGCCCGCGCCGGCGTTCGCTCCAGGTCCGCCGGGGGCCAGGACCGTCCCGGTTCCCGGACCGGTCGATCCGTCAACTGTCTCGCCGGTCGACACGGGAGGGGGATAGCCGATGTCCGTGCGTAATGTGTCGCTCAAGAAGGTGTCCCGCGCCGGGGTACTCATCACCGTCGTCGTGGCCTTGCTTGCCGCGCTCGCCGCTTTCGTGGGCTACCAGATGTACAAGAAAGCGACGACGACCAACGTCAGCGCTTACTTCTCCAACACCTTGGCGGTCTACCCGGGTGACCGGGTGCAGATCATGGGCGTGAAGGTCGGTGCCATTGACAGCGTCGAACCCGCCGGCGATCGGATGAAGGTCAACTTCCACTACGACAGCCAGTACAAGGTGCCTGCCAATGCCACCGCGTCGGTGCTGAACCCGACCGTGGTGTCCTCCCGGGTGCTGCAGCTGGATCCGCCGTATACCGGCGGCGACGTGCTAGCCGACAACGCGGTGATTCCTCTTGAGCGCACCCGGACCCCCGTCGAGTGGGACGACATCCGCGGCCAGCTCGACAAGCTGGTCAAGGAGTTGGGTCCGCAGCCGGGTAAGCCCGGCGACAAGGGCGCACTCGGTGGTTTCGTGGATTCGCTGGCCGACACGCTCAACGGCAAGGGCAAGGACCTCAACACGACCTTCCGCGCCCTGTCCGACGCGGTGGCGACTCTCAACGAGGGCCGCGGCGATCTGTTCGCCACCACCAAGGCCCTGGCGGTGTTCGTCAACGCGCTGCATCAGAGCGATCAGCAGTTCGTCGCGCTGAACACCAACCTGGCGACGTTCACCAACTCGCTGACCAATTCCGACCAGGAAGTCGCCCGGGCCGTGCAGGAGATCGACAGCCTGCTGAAGACGGCCCGCAAGTTCGTCGACGACAACGGGTCGCTGCTGTCGCGGGATATCAACAACCTGGCCGGCGTGACCAACGCGCTGATGCAGCCCGATGCGCGTAACGGCATCGAGACCGTGCTGCACGTCTATCCGACGCTGCAGGCGAACTTGGCCACCATCTACCACCCGACGCACGGTGCCATCGTCGCGATCCCGGCGGTTTCCAACTGGGCCAACCCGATGCAGTTCCTGTGCAGCGCAATCCAGTCCGGCAGCCGGCTGGGTTACCAGGATTCTGCGGAACTGTGCGCCGAGTACCTCGCGCCGATCCTGGACGCGACGAAGTTCAACTTCCCGCCGTTCGGCCTCAACCAGTTCTCCACTGCCGAGACCCTGCCGAAGTACGTCGCGTACTCCGAGGAGCGGCTGCGTCCGCCGCCGGGCTATAAGGACACCACCGTCCCGGGTGTGTGGTCGCGCGACACCCTGTTCTCGCACGGCAACCACGAACCGGGCTGGATCGTCGCCCCGGGGATGCAGGGTCTGCAGGTGCAGCCCTTCACCGCCAATATGCTCACGCCGGATTCGCTGGCGTCGTTGATGGGCGGACCGGACCCGACGTCGTACCCGGCGGCCGGCCCCCGCGGCGGTGCCCCGTCGAACTCCTACGACCAGAACAACCCGCTGCCACCGCCGTGGTACCCGCCGGCCCCGCCGAACCCGGCGCCCGGTCCTGAGGTGGTGCCCGGACCGCTGCCCGTCTCGGATCAGATCGGCCCGCCCGCACCCGGAACGGTCGCGCCGGCCGCTGCTCCGATGCCCGCACCGCCCGCTCTACCTGCAGAAACGGGGGCTGGACAGTGAGCTCGTTAGTCGACCGCGCCCGCAGGCTGGGGCAACGGGGGCTTGCCCTGGGCGCCGCAGCGATGGTGCTGACGTCCTGCGGCTGGCAAGGCATCGCCAACGTCCCGCTCAACATCGGGCCCGGCGCCGTCAAAGGTTCCAAGACCGTCTACGTCCAGATCCCGGATACGCTGGCGCTCAACGTCAACAGCCGGGTGCGGGTCGCCGACGTCTTCGTCGGCACCGTGCGCAAGATCGAGCTGAAGGACTGGGTGCCCACGCTCACGCTGAGCGTGGACCCGGCGGTGAAACTTCCTGCCAACGCCACAGCCAAGATCGGCCAGAGCAGCATCCTGGGCAGCCAGCACGTCGAACTGGCAGCCCCGTCCAATCCGTCGTCGCAGCCCCTGCGCGACGGCGCCACCATTCCGCTGGATCGCGCCACGGCGTTCCCGACAGTGGAGCGCACCCTGGCCAGCGTCGCGACTGTTCTGCGCGGCGGCGGCATCCCGAACCTCGAGGTGATTCAGAACGAGGTCAACAACCTGCTGACCGGGAACGCCGACCAGATTCGGGCGTTCCTGTCCAAGCTGGACGTCTTCACCGCCGAGCTGAACAAGCAGCGCGACGACATCACCCGGGCCATCGACTCGACGAATAATCTGTTCGCCTACGTCGCCAGCCGCAACGACACCATCGACCGGCTGCTCGTCGACCTGCCGCCGTTGGCCAGCTACCTGGCCGGCGCCCGGGACCGGGTTGCCGACGCCGTCGTGGCGCTGGGCAGGTTCAACAAGGTGACCGGCGAGACGCTGGCGGCGGCCTCGCCTGATCTGCGCACCAACCTCGACATCCTGCAGCGCCCGCTGGTCCAGTTGGGTCGCGGTGCGCCGTACCTCCTCGACGCGATGCGCCTCATCGTCACCAACCCGTATCCGCTGGACGGCATTTCGAAGGTGATCCGGGGTGACTACATCAACCTGTCGCTCAACGTCGATGCGACACTCAGCGGGCTGGACAACGGTTTCTTGACCGGCACCGGTGTAAGCGGCATGCTGCGGGCACTCGAGCAGTCGTGGGGCCGGGATCCGAGCACGATGATCCCGGACGTCAGGTTCACCCCGCACCCGAACATGACCGACGGCGGCGGGCCGTTTGTCGAGCGTGGCGAGTGAGGACTTGACGACATGATGCTCACCCGTTTCATCAAGACGCAGTTGTTCATCTTCCTTGCCCTGACCATCGCCGCACTGGTGGCCCTGAGCGTGTTCTACCTGCGCTTACCGGCCCTCGCTGGGATCGGTCAGTACGAGCTGAAAGTGGATCTGCCGGCTGCCGGCGGTCTGTACAAGACCTCCAACGTCACCTACCGCGGTGCCAGCATCGGCCGTGTCACCGATGTGGAACCGACCGAGACCGGTGCCCGTGCGACCCTGAGCATCAGCAACAAGTACAAAATCCCGACGGATTCCAGCGCCAATGTCCACTCGGTGACCGCAGTCGGTGAGCAGTACGTGGACCTGGTGTCGACCAGTGGTGAGACCGACCAGTACTTCAAGCCCGGCCAGACCATCACCAAGAGCACGATCCCGACTCCGATCGGGCCGGCGTTGGACGCCGCCAACGATGCCCTGGCGGCCATCCCCGCCGGCAAGCTTCCCAACCTGCTCGACGAGACCGCGCAGGCAGTCGGCGGCCTGGGACCGACATTGCAGAAGTTGGTCGAGAACACCCATACGTTCGTCGGGGCGTTGAGCGAGAACATCGGCGACATCAACGATCTCGTCGACAACACGCCACCGATTCTGGACAGCCAGGTGCGGTCGTCGGCCGCCATCTACCAATGGGCGCGAAACCTCAACACGCTGACATCGCAACTGAAGGACCAGGACCCGGCGGTGCGCAGCATCCTGGAGCAGGGTGCGCCCACCACCCAGAAGCTGAACACCTTGTTCGTCGACGTGAAGGACGCGCTGCCCCAGACGCTGGCCAATCTCGAGATCATCATCGAGATGCTCAAGCGCTACAACAAGGGTGTGGAGCAGGCGCTGGTGCTGTTGCCGCTGGGCGCAGGTGTCGCTCAGACGAACACCCAGGTGTTCCCCGGCGAGGCCTTGCTGGATCTCGGTCTGTCGATCAACCAGCCGGCGCCCTGCCTCACCGGGTTCCTGCCCGCCGGTCAGTGGCGGTCCCCGGCCGACACCAGCTTGAAGCCGGTCGAAAACGGGCTCTACTGCAAGATCCCGCAGGACACCCCGGCAAATGCCGTGCGCGGCGCCCGCAACATCCCCTGCGTCGACGTGCCGGGTAAGCGTGCGGCCAGCCCGGCCGAGTGCCGCAGCAACGAGCCCTATGTGCCGATGGGCACGAACCCCTGGTTCGGCGACCCGAACCAGATCTTGACCTGCCCCGCTCCCGGTGCCGCCTGCGACCAGCCGGTCAACCCCGGTACGGTGATCCCGGCGCCGACGATCAATACCGGGCTCAATCCGCTTCCCGCCGATCTGCTGCCGCCGCCGACGGCGCCGATCAGCGATCCGGTGTCGAAGCCCGGCCAGGGCGCGGTGCAGTGCGCCGATCCGGCGGCTGGTGTCGATATCCGGGGTGTGCAGCCAGGATGGCCGCAGCCCGGCCAGTGCAACTACTCGCCTGCGGGTACCCCGGCCACGAACATGTCGGCGACCTACAACGCCTCGAGCGGTGAGATCGTTGGCCCGGATGGTACGAAGTACACCGTTGAGAACTCGACGACAACAGGAGACGACGGATGGAAGGAGATGCTGGCTCCGGTCAGCTGACCCCAACCC
>JBAXUD010000217.1:0-5977 GCA_037129875.1 Mycobacteriaceae bacterium | reverse complement strand
CTATTCGGTCCGCTGGCCAATCGGAGCAACCAGGGCGATGTGGGCTCGTCGATGGTGAGCCCCCCGTCATCGGTCACCATTGTCGAGGGGCTGCGGGAACGGTTGGGCGCGAAGCTGATTCACGTCGCCGGCACCGATCCGGCGGTGGCGGTGGCAGCGGCACGAAGCGCCGACGCAGCGATCGTGGTGGTCGGGTTGTCCTCGGTGGACGAGGGCGAGTCGATGATCGGCGTGGACACCGCGTCGACGCAGTTGCTCGGCGGCATCGCCCGGTTCCGCCCAGTGGCCGCGGCTATGGTCCGGCTGGCAGCCCGGGTGGCCAAACGCAAGAAGTTCGGCGGGGACCGCCGTGATCTTGCGCTGCACGCCGCCGACATCGCGCTCATCGAGGCGGTGGCGAAGGTCAATGCCCGCACCGTGGTGGTGGTGATCGGCGGTGGGACAATCGTTCTCGACCCGTGGGTCGGCGACGTCGCCGCGGTGCTGCTGGCCTGGTACCCGGGAATGGAGGGCGGTCACGCGGTCGCCGACGTTCTGCTCGGGAATGCCGAGCCGACCGGGCGACTACCCGTGACGATCCCGCACCGGCAGGCCGACCTGCCGCAGGTGGAGTGGGACGCCGACACCGTCACCTACGACCGGTGGTGGGGGCAGCGCAAGCTCGACCGCGACGGCGTCCCCGCCGCTTATCCGCTCGGTTTCGGTTTGGGCTACACCACATTTACCATGGCCGGCCTCGAAGTCGGAGAACTTGGCGGCGAACATTTCAGTGCCACACTCACCGTTGCCAACACCGGGGTTCGCGCCGGCCGGCACGTCGTCCAGATCTACGCCGTACAACCGGCCGACACCGGACGGCCCGTGCACCACCTGGTCGGCTTTCGGTCGGTGCACGTTGAGCCGGGGGCGAGCGCGCAGGTCACCGTTGACTGTTCTGTTCGTCCGGTCCAGCGTTGGGGCAGTAAGGGTTTCACGCTGGCGGCTGGACCGGTCACCATCCGGGCCGGCGCGTATAGCGGTGACCCGGCGGCGCTCGAGGCGACCCTCGTCATACCGGCGTAATCAATACCGCTAGCCGGGTGAGTTCGCCGGCTGGAACACCCCGGTGCCGTCGCCCTGCTCCTCGGCCCGGATCACATGCACCACCGCATTGATCAGCGCCAGGTGGGTGAACGCCTGCGGGAAGTTCCCGAGATGCCGGCCGGTGCTGGGCTCGATCTCCTCGGCGTAGAGGTGCAGCGGGCTGGCGAAGGACAACAGCCGCTCGCACAGGTGTCGGGCCCGGCTCACCTCGCCGATCTCGACAAGTGCCGACACCAGCCAGAACGAACAGATCGTGAAGGTGCCCTCCTCGCCGGACAAGCCGTCGTCGGTCTCGTCCACCCGATATCGCAGGACCAGGCCGTCCTCGGTGAGTTCGTCGGCGATCGCCAGCACGGTGGCCCGCAGCCGCGGATCGTCCGCCGGCAGGAACCGCACCAGGGGCACCAGCAGCAGCGAGGCGTCCAGAGCGTTGCTGCCGTAGCGCTGGGTCAGCACCCCGCGCGAGTCCACACCGTTGGCCAGGATGTCGGCCTTGATCTCGTCGGCGATGGTGCGCCACTGCTGGGCGTAACTCTTGGACCCCTGCAACTCGGCCAGTTTCGCACCGCGGTCCAGGGCCACCCAGCACATCACCTTCGAGGAGGTGAAGTGCTGCGGTTCGCCGCGCACCTCCCAGATGCCGCGGTCGGGTTCGCGCCAGTGCTTGATGGCCTCCTCCACCTGTTTCTTGAGCACCGGCCACAGCGCGTCGGAGATGTTCTCCCGTGACTTGCAATGCAGGTACACCGAATCGAGCATGGTGCCCCAGATGTCGTGCTGGCGCTGGTTGTAGGCGCCGTTGCCGATGCGGACCGGGCGCGCCCCGTCATAACCGGACAGGTGGTCGAGTTCACCCTCGACCAGCTCGCGTTCCCCGCCGACGGCGTACATCACCTGAAGTGGTTTGCTCTCACCGTTGTTCGCACCCGAGACGTCTGCGATGAAGGAGAAGAAGTCGTCGGCCTCGCGGTCCAGGCCCAGTGTGTAAAGACCCCACAAGGCGAACGTCGAATCACGTACCCACGCGTAGCGGTAGTCCCAGTTGCGTTCGCCCTGGGGGGTTTCCGGCAGCGAAGTGGTGCTCGCCGCCAGCAGCGCGCCGGTGGGGGAGTAGGTCAGCCCTTTGAGCGTGAGCGCGCTTCGCTGAAGGTAGGCCCGCCATGGATGGTCGGGGAAATGGCCGATATTGATCCACTGGCGCCACGCCTCGGAGGTCTGCCACATCTTGTCGGTGGCTTCCTCGAAAGTCTGGGGTGCCGGGTGCCCGGACCAGGACAGTGCGACGAAGGCGTTGTCTCCCTCCTTGAGCCGGGTGCGGGCGCGGGCCTCGCGGCCCTCAAGGCCGATGCGCAGGTTGGTCGTCAGCCGCAGTGTCGGGTGTGCGTCGCCGTCGTTGCGCGCCCGGGCGATCGCCTCGCCGTAGGCGTTGGCGGAGTATTCCCACACCGCGGTGAGGCGGCCGTAGTCGAAGGCGGGCTCGCAGTTCATCACCAGCTCCACGGTGCCGCTCACACAACGCACCGTGCGGAGCAGGATGTGTTCGGCGTCCCAGTCCATCGGGGTGCGGCGGTGGGTCCGCGAGCGCGCATCCAGGTCGTGCCACGGCCCCATCACCAGGGCGTCGCGCACGATCACCCAGCCGGTCGGCGTCTGCCAGGTGGTCTCCATGATGAGACTGCCGGGCAGGTAGCGGCGCGCCGCCGGAACGGTCACACCGTAGGGCCCGAGCCGGAAGTGCCCGGCCCCGCGGTCCAGGATCGCGCCGAACACGCTCGGCGAGTCCGGACGGGGGACGCACATCCACTCCACTGAGCCGGCCGCGGAGATCAGGCAGGTGTTCTCACAGTCGGACAGGAACGCGTAATCGGCGATCGGCGGGAACGGGCTGCGCCGCGGCGCCGTGGTCACTTCCTGCAGCGGTTGGGTGACGTTGCGCGGCGTGGCGTCGCCGTTCCAGTCCTGACTCCCGATGTCGGCGGGTTGGGCGGACAAAACCATCCCGCAATCATGGCTGGTGAGGACCGCGCCGTCCACCGATCCGGTAAGACTGGGGCTAGGGTGATGCCGTGGCCGGTCTCATCAGCTGGTGGGACAGCTTCGAACTATGGCTAACCGGTCGGGGGTTCGTGTTGCAGACCATCATCGTCATGCCAGTGGTGCTGACGCTCGCCTACGGCCTCGCCTTGACGATCGACGCGGTGCTCGGAAACGGAATCCGGGTCGTCCGCCGTTTGCGCGGCGGCACCGGGGACGGCCGATGAACCCGATGCCGCGGTCGCGAGTGACGCTCGCGCTCGTAGCATTGCTGGTCCTGGTCGTGCTGGTCTGGCTCGTCAACCGCTGAATCTTTTCCGATGAACAAGCTATCCGGAGGTGTGAACCGTGCGCGGAGTCGTGACACGCAGTGCAATCGCGGCAGGTGCGGCCGTGCTGAGTTTCGGTATTGCCGGCTGCTCCAAGCAGTCCGCGCCGACTGAGAACTCGGCGCAGAGCGACCTCAAGATCGTCGCGCAGATGCCGGTCGACCAGAACGGCGCCGAGGTCAAACTGGAGGCCGGCGCCGCTCCGGTCAGCCCGGGCGGCGACGGCAAGGCCTCCTGTCCGCCCTTGGCGATCGCGATGGCCGGTCCGCTGACCGGCGCTGACGCCCCCTTCGGCGACAACGTCAGGGACGGCGCCCAACTCGCGGTCCAGCAGCACAACGCCGATAACCCCGGCTGTCAGGTCGCGCTGAAGACCTTCGACACCGAGGGCGACCCGCAGAAGGCGACCGGGATCGCGCCGCAGATCGTCGATGACCCCTCCATCGTCGGACTGGTCGGCCCGACGTGGTCCGGTGAGACCAAGGCGACCGGTTCGACCTTCGATCAGGCCGGCCTGGTCGCGATCACCCCGTCGGCGACCAACCCCGCGCTGTCGGAGCAGGGGTGGAAGACCTTCTTCCGCGGCTTGTCCAGCGACGCCGTGCAGGGCCCGTCGCTGGCCAACTACCTCAAGAACAAGCTTGGCGTGAAGAAGGTCTGCGTCGTCGACGACAGCACCGATGCCGGCGTCGGCCAGACCCGGGCCATCAGCGATACCCTCGGCCCGATCTCCGACGCGGCCTGCAGGATTTCGGTCAAGAAGGGCGACAAGGATTTCTCCGCGGCGGTGACCCAGATCAAGGGCCAGTCGCCGGATGCGGTCGTCTTCGCGTCCTACTACACCGAGGGTGCGCTGTTGCTGCAGCAGCTGCGCGAAGCCGGCTACAACGGCCTGTTCGCCGGACCCGATGGGCTCAAGGACCCCCAGTTCATCAAGGCGGCCGGGGAAGCAGCCAAGGACGCCGTCCTGTCCTGCCCGTGCGGCCCGGCTACCGGCGCCTTCTCCGACCGGTACACCAAGGAGTTCGGCCAGGCGCCCGGCACATACAGCGTCGAGGCCTACGACGCCGCCACCATCCTGCTCAAGGGGATCGATTCGGGTGCGGTCACCCGCCCGGCCCTGCTCGACTTCGTCACGGGTTATGACGGCCAGGGCGTCGCCCGCAAGTACCAGTGGACCCCCACCGGGGAACTCACCTCGAACCTCATCTGGATCTACAAGGTCCAGTAGGCGCGCGTGGGGCGGCAACGCGGCCGCTCTGTTAGGCTCCCGGCCATGCGTTCGGTGACCGGTCTCCGTTGCGCCCTTATTGGGCTCACTGCCGTCATCAACCTCGCTTGTTGTCGCTGACAGACTTCTGCCCGTCCAGAGCTGTTGGCGGTCATGGCATCTCGCCACTGAACCCCTCGTCTGCGTGATGGGCCCGCCCCCCGGACACCTGCAACGAGAAAGGTTCCTCAAACAATGTCACGCACCTTCACCGTCTCCCTGCGCCGCTGGCGCACCGCCGCGGCGATCGCCGCCACCGCCACCGTGCTCGCCGCCTGCGGCGGCGGGGCCAGCGACGTCGCCGGCGGCGGCGACGGCAAGGCCGACACCACCCTGACGTTGGTGGCCTACGCGGTTCCCGAGCCGGGCTGGAGCAAGATCATCCCGGCCTTCGCCGACACCCCCGAGGGCAAGGGCGTCGCGGTCACCACGTCCTACGGCGCCTCCGGTGACCAGTCCCGCGCCGTGGTGGACGGCAAGCCGGCCGACATCGTCAACTTCTCCGTCGAGCCCGACGTCACCCGTCTGGTCAAAGCCGGCAAGGTGTCACCGGAGTGGAACACCGACGCCACCTCGGGCATTCCGTTCGGCTCAGTGGTCACCCTGATGGTCCGCAAGGGCAACCCCAAGAACATCAAGGACTGGGACGACCTGCTGGCCCCGGGTGTCGAGGTCGTCACCCCGAGCCCGCTGAGCTCCGGATCGGCCAAATGGAATCTGCTGGCCCCGTATGCGGCCAAGAGCAACGGCGGCCAGAACCCCCAGGCGGGCCTGGACTTCGTCAAGGCGCTGGTCACCGACCACGTCAAGGCCCGCCCCGGGTCCGGACGTGAAGCCACCGACGTCTTTCTGCAGGGCTCCGGAGACGTGCTGATCAGCTACGAGAACGAAGCCATCAACGTCGAGCGGAAGGGCGCCGAAAAAGGGCAGGTGGCGGTCGAGCACGTCAATCCTTCCCAGACCTTCAAGATCGAGAACCCGGTGGCCGTCGTCACCGGCAGCGCCCACCTCGACAAGGCCAACGCTCTGAAGAACTTCCTGTTCACCCCGCGGGGACAGAAGATCTGGGCCGAAGCCGGGTTCCGGCCCGTCGACCCCGCCGTGGCGGCCGACTTCGCCAAGGATTTCCCGGCCCCGCAGAAGCTCTGGACCATCGCCGACCTCGGCGGTTGGAGCTCGCTGGATACCGCGCTGTTCGACAAGGACAATGGTTCGATCACCACCATCTACAAGAAGGCGACCGGATGACGGCAGCCGCCGA
>JBAXUD010000216.1:0-6021 GCA_037129875.1 Mycobacteriaceae bacterium | reverse complement strand
CGCAACCCGTCATGCCCCGGATCGCGGGCGTGCAGGCGATCGGCGATCCGCCGAAACAACTTGAGCACCATCGTGTTACGTCAGGCCGAGCCGCTACGGTGCGGGCACGTCGGCGAAGCGGCCGGCTTGGAGGTCGTCGAGCATCGTGGTGGAGATCCACTCGAACATCCGCAGATCCCGCGGCAGGGTGGCCTGCTCGTAGCCCACGAATACGTAGACCGACCAGGCGGCGTAAGTCTGCGCCTGGCGGACGTCGCCGACGATGTCGAAGGCAGACTCGTAAAGGATCTCGAACCGCTGCTGATCGACCTCCCGCTGCACCGCGAGCACGTCCGGGTCCACGGAACTCCAGGAGCGGATGGCGGCTTCGGCGCTGTGCGGCAGCGACAGAGCCACCTCGATGATGGCTTCGATGCGCTTGCGCGGGTCCGGGTGTGCGCGCAGCACCTCGATGATCCGTACCGTGCGGTCCTGCCGCCAATAAGCGACGAGCTCGCGGGTGTAGGCGTTCCATCCGGTGAAGTAGTGATAGAAGGAGCCCGAAGTGACACCGAGTCGCCCGCAGACCTCCGCCAGTTTGAGCCCGCCGTACCCGAGGTCGGCCAGGATCTCCAGACCGGCCTCGAAGAATGACACGCGTGCCGCGACGGTAGGCATGGACACTGACATTAGGCCCCGCGTGGTTTGCGCGGTTCAGGACGGTGCGCGGAATCGGGACTCCGGCCATTTCGCTGCAGATTCATCAGGCTGCTCGACGGCGGCCCCTGGAAGCGCACCGGATAGCTTGTCTAACTTTCGCTACCATGGGGTTGACGCCGATGTGATTGGGAGCAGCCCGTGAGTAGTTTGCGCAGCCACGACGACACCTGGGACATCGCCAGCAGCGTCGGGACGACGGCCGTGATGGTCGCCGCCGCCCGCGCCCGTGAGACCGAGAGCCCCGAACCACTGATCCGCGATCCCTATGCGCGCCTGCTGGTCACCGGCGCCGACACCGGGACATGGAGCAACTTCCTCGACGAGTCCATGCAGGCGCGCATCGCCGCTGTGGACCCGGAAGCCGCCGCCATCTTCGCCAACATGCTCAGCTACCAGGCCGTTCGCACGCATTTCTTCGACTCCTTCTTCGCTGAAGCCTGTGACGCAGGCGTCCGTCAGATCGTGATCCTGGCCTCCGGGCTGGACTCCCGCGCCTATCGGTTGGCGTGGCCCGAGGGCACGGTCGTCTTCGAGATCGACCAGCCCAAGGTGCTCGACTACAAGGCGGCCACCCTCGCCGAGCATGGCGCCCGCCCCACCGCCCAGCGCCATGAGGTGGCCGTGGACCTCCGCCAGGACTGGCCGGCGGCGCTGAAGGACGCGGGCTTCGATCCGGCCCGCCCCACCGCCTGGCTGGCCGAGGGACTGCTGATGTACCTGCCCGCCGAGGCCCAGGATCGGCTGTTCGAGCAGATCACCGAGCTCAGCGCCCCCGGCAGCCGGGTCTCCGCCGAAGCGGTGCGCCACCACGACGAAGAGCGCCGCCAGCAGATGCGCGAGCGCTGGCAGAAGATGTCCGACGATATGGGCATCGAACGCACCGTCGACATCGCCGACCTGACCTATAACGACGAGCACCGGGCCGACCTCGCCGACTGGCTCAACACCCACGGCTGGACCGCCACGGGCACGCCGTCGGCCGACGCGATGCGCCGGCTCGACCGGTGGATCGACGTTCCGAACCAGGACGATCAGGACGGTTACTCCACGTTTGTGGTGGCCGAGCGTCGCTCCTAGGGCCGAGCGTCGCTCCTAGGGCCCAGCGTCGCTCCTAGGCGAGCGGCCACCCCGGGACGTCGGCGATCAGGGACCGAAGCCCCAAGTCACTGTGAGCGCCCGTCTCCTGGCTGTCCCATCTCCAGTGACCGATGTGCGTTGCACCGTGGAGCCGAGCGTGATAGTCGGCCTCGACCGCTGCCGGTCGGCGAGTCGATCCTCGGCCGCGGGGGATGTCCATGCCCGACACCCTCGCACGAGGCGGTCGGAATCGCCGGCGACACGGCTGGCTACCATGGCCGACGGCGGTGATTTCCCCGCCCTTTCAGGAGAGGACGCCCCATGCCCGGAGTTCAGGATCGAGTCATTGTCGTCACCGGTGCCGGTGGCGGGCTAGGCCGCGAGTACGCGCTGACCCTGGCCAAGGAGGGCGCCAGCGTCGTCGTCAACGACCTCGGCGGCTCGCGCGACGGGACCGGGGCCGGCCACTCGATGGCCGATCAGGTGGTCACCGAGATCAAAGAGGCCGGCGGCCGCGCTGTGGCCAACTACGACAGCGTCGCCGACGCCGCGGGTGCGGAGAACATCGTCAAGACCGCACTGGATGAGTTCGGTGCCATCCACGGGGTGGTGAGCAACGCAGGCATCCTGCGCGACGGCACGTTCCACAAGATGACCGCCGAGGCGTGGGATTCGGTGCTCAAGGTCCACCTCTACGGCGGCTACAACGTCATTCGCGCCGCCTGGCCGCACTTTCGCGAGCAGAGCTACGGCCGCATCGTCGTGGCCACCTCCACCAGCGGCCTGTTCGGCAACTTCGGTCAGGCCAACTACAGCGCCGCCAAACTCGGTCTGGTCGGACTGATCAACACGCTGGCCCAGGAAGGCGCCAAGTACAACATCAAGGCCAACGCGCTGGCCCCCATTGCCGCCACCCGGATGACCGAGGACATCCTGCCGCCCGAGGTGTTCGCCAAGCTCACCCCGGAGTACGTCGCGCCGGTGATGGCCTACCTGTGCACCGATGAGGTGCCCGACAGCGGCTCGGTGTTCATCGTCGGCGGCGGCAAGGTGCAGCGCGTTGCGCTGTTCCAGAACAAGGGCGTCACCTTCGACCAGGTGCCCAGCGTCGACGAGGTGGCCGCCCAGTGGTCGACGATCGACGACCTGTCCTCGCCGGAGCCGGCAGCATTCAGGCTCTAGGATCGTGAAAGCTCTTGTTGCCCAAGAGCTGAGCGGGCCATCCGGACTGGTTTACACCGACGTCGACGAGCCGGCCGGCGGGCCGGATTCCGTGCTCGTCGATGTGCGCGCCGCCGGGGTGTGCTTCCCCGACCTGCTGCTGATCAGTGGGCAGTACCAGTTGAAGTTGGACCCGCCGTTCATCCCCGGCACGGAGGTCGCCGGGGTGGTGTGCTCCGCGCCGGAAGGCGCCGGCCTGACGGTCGGTGAGCGGGTTTTCGGCCCGGTGATGCTGGGCGGCTACGCCGAGCGGGCCGCCATCCCGGTGGCCAGTGTCCTGCGGACACCGTCCGAACTCGATGACGGACAAGCGGTTTCGCTACTGGTCAACTACATCACGATGTACTTCGCACTGGCTCGCCGCGCCGCTTTGCAGCCGGGGGAGACGGTACTGGTGCTCGGTGCGGCCGGCGGTGTGGGCACCGCAGCCATCCAGGTCGCCAAGGCCATGGGAGCCCGGGTGGTGGCGGTGGTGCACCGGCCGCAGGCGTTGGACTTCGTCGCGAGGTTGGGCGCCGATGTGGTGCTACCGATGACGCCGGGATGGTCCACGGCGGTGCGCGCGGAGACCGGCGGCCGGGGCGCCGACGTGGTGGTGGATCCGGTCGGCGGTGAGCCGTTCGACGAGGCGGTGCGAACCCTGGCCGTAGAGGGGCGTCTGCTGGTGATCGGATTCGCCGCCGGCGGCATACCGACCGTGAAAGTCAACCGCCTGCTGCTGCGCAACGCCGGCGTGCTGGGGGTCGGCTGGCGCGAATACCTCATGGCCAATCCCGGCGCGCAACAGGAATACGGCAACGGGGTGGCGCGGCTGGTCGCTGATGGCCTCAGGCCGCCTGCGCCACAACGGTTTCCGCTCGCCCGGGGCCGGGTGGCATTGGAGAGCCTGGCAGCGGGCCGGGTATACGGCAAGGCGGTCCTGGAACCGTGAGCACCGGCGGACTGATCCTGGTGGCGATGGCGATCGCCGTCGGCTTGGCCGGCATCTTGGTGCCACTGCTGCCCGGAACGCTGTTGGTCTGGGCGGCGATCGCGGTGTGGGCCTACATCGAGCACACCACGGTGTCGTGGGTGGTTCTCGGCGTGGCAACCGCCGTGCTGGGCGCCGGAATCCTGGTGAAGTACCTGTGGCCGGCGCGCCGGATGCGGGCTGCGGACGTCAACGGGCGGACCCTGGCGGCCGGAGCCGTCCTCGGTGTCGTCGGCTTCTTCGTGATCCCGGTGGCCGGATTGCTGGTCGGCTTCGTGCTGGGGGTCTATCTCGCCGAACTCGTGCAGCGCCGCGATCAGCGCCGGGCCTGGGCGTCGACCGTGCACGCCGTCAAGGGCGTCGCGCTGTCGGTGGGCGTCGAACTGGTGGCCGCCCTGATTGCCGCCGCGGCGTGGGTTGTCGGGGTCTTCGTCTGAGGCAGATCTAGCTAGCCCAGCAGTTGGCCGCGCAGGCGCTCCACATCCGCGGACGTCACCCCGGCCGCGTCCAGGTAACCCGTGAGACCGCCGTGGGTGTCGTCGAGTACCCGCCGGGCGCTGACCAGATACTGCTCGCGCACGCCGAGAACCTCATCGGTCAAACGGGATTCGGCGAACGACACCACCTCGTCGGTGACGCCCTCGCGGCTGCGCATCGTCGTCAGGATGGCATCCCGCAGCGCGCCCACCGCGTCGTTGCTCCGCAGATAGTCGGCCAGGACGGCGTTGGCTGAAACCCCGGCCGCCTCCAGTGCCACCGCGACCGCAAACCCGGTGCGGTCCTTGCCGGCGAAGCAGTGCACCAGAACCGGCCGGCCCGCGCCGAGCAGGGTGATGATCTGCCGCACCGCGCGCCGGGAGCCGCCCAGGGTCGGAAAGCGTTCGTACTCGCTCGTCATCCACCGCTGCGCGGCAACCGACGGGTCCTCGTCGGAGTACTCCGTCATCATCTTCTGCCAACTCGACTCATGCGGGGCCTGGGTATCGCCGGCGTCGTCGTCGTGGTGGTGGGACACCTCGGGGAATGGAAGGTTATGCACCTCAACGCCATCCGGCACGGCGCCGGCCCCGCGGCGTTGCACTTCGGCCGGCGAGCGCAGGTCGGCCACATCGGTCACGCCGAGGCCGGCCAACGTGCGCCGGCCGGCGTCGTCGAGGTGGCTCAGCTCACTGGAACGGAATAGCCGGCCGGGACGCAGCCCCGCCGTCTCGGCGACATCGCGGAAATTCCATGCGCCGGAGAGCCTTTCGTGGCCGTGGGCCGCATCCGGGGTCACCCCCGCGTCACCGCCGCCGCCAGAGCGCTTGGCTCGCGGCCGAGTTCGGCCTTGGCGATGGTGCGGAAGTGCACCTCGTCGGGACCGTCGAAGATCCGCATCGCGCGCTGCCAGCCGTACATCCGGGCCAGCGGGAAGTCGTCACTGACGCCCGCGCCGCCATGCACCTGGATGGCCCGGTCGATCACCGTGCACGCCATCAGTGGGGCCACCGACTTGATCTGCGACACCAGACTGAACGCAGCCCGGTTACCGTGCTGGTCGATGGTCCATGCCGCCTTCTCGCACAGCAGCCGCGCCTGGTCGATTTCGTTGCGGGACAACGCGATCTGCTGCTGGACCATGCCCTGCTCGGCCAGTGGCTTGCCGAAAGCGATGCGGGTGCGGGCGCGTTCGGTCATCAGTGCCAGTGCGCGTTCGGCCACCCCGATAGCGCGCATGCAGTGGTGGATGCGGCCCGGGCCCAGTCGTGCCTGGGCGATCGCGAAGCCCATGCCCTCCTCGGCCAGCAGGTTCGACGCCGGCACCCGGGCGCCTGAGTAGACGATCTCGGCGTGACCGTGCTGGTCCTGCCAGCCGAACACCGACGTTGAGCGCAGGAGGGTGACTCCTGGCGTATCGCGGGGCACCAGGATCATCGACTGCTGCTGATGCGACGCGGCTTCGGGGTTGGTCCGGCCCATGACGATCAGGACCTTGCAGCGCGGATCGTTGGCACCGGAGGTCCACCACTTGCGGCCGTTGATGATGTAGTCGTCGCCGTCGCGGGTGATCTCGG
>JBAXUD010000215.1:0-6050 GCA_037129875.1 Mycobacteriaceae bacterium | reverse complement strand
AGAGCTTGTTGAAGGCCTGGGCCAGCGCCGACTTCTTGTTGGCGGCCTGGTTCTTATGGATCACGCCTTTGGTCGCGGCCTTGTCCAGCTTGCGGCTGGTCGCGGCGAGCAGCTCGCCGGCCTTGTCCTTATCGCCCTCGGCAGCCGCGCCGCGGAACGCGCGGATGGCGGTGTGCAGCGACGACTTCACCGACTTGTTGCGCAGTCGGCGGCGCTCGTTGGTGAGATTGCGCTTCTTCTGCGACTTGATGTTGGCCACGCGTCAATACCCTTCACACAAAGCTGGTTGTCGTGCGCCGGGACTCTGCTGGTACCCAAGCCCTCTCAGCGCCTTGCGAGGTTACCAGTAATTGGCCCAGAGTCCCAAAGCGGAGTCCGCACAGCCTGCGAAAACAGTCAATGTCATGGAACATGTGACGCGTGACCCTTCGCACCCCGCGGGTTGAGGCAACGCAGGCCTCCCCGCCATCCGCCCTGTCCGACGATCATCACATCTTCGGCGGCTATCGCGATCTGGGCCCGTATGCCGCCGCATTCGACGAGATGTTCGACCGCCGCGGTAGCGTGCGGGCCCCCTACAAGGGCATCAACGCCGAACTCGGCCCCACCGGTCCCGACGAATTGAGTGCCCGGGCCGACGCACTGGGGCGCGCTTTCATCGACCAGGGCATCACGTTCGCGCTGTCCGGTCAGGAAGAGCGCCCCTTCCCCCTTGACCTGGTGCCGCGCGTCATCTCTGCGGGGGAGTGGGCGAAGCTGGAAAGCGGCATCGCCCAGCGGGTCGTGGCTCTGGAGCGGTTCCTCGACGATATCTACGGCGACCAGGAGATCCTGCGCGACGGCGTCATCCCGCGCCGGCTGATCACCTCCTGTGAGCACTTCCACCGCGAAGCCGTCGGAATCGACCCGCCCAACGGTGTGCGCATCCACGTCGCCGGTATCGACATCGTCCGCGACGCTCAGGGCACCTTCCGGGTGCTGGAAGACAATCTGCGCTCCCCGTCCGGGGTCTCCTATGTGATGGAGAACCGCCGGGTGATGACGCGGGTGTTCCCGAACCTGTTCGGCACCCATCGGGTGCGCTCGGTCGACGACTATCCCTCCCATCTGCTGCGGGCTCTGCGCAACGCCGCAGCCACCAACGAGGCCGACCCCACCGTGGTGGTGCTGACCCCCGGGCCGTTCAACTCCGCCTACTTCGAGCATTCGCTGCTGGCCCGGCAGATGGGCGTCGAGCTGGTCGAGGGACCGGACCTTTTCTGCCGCGACAACATCGTCTACATGCGCACCACCGAGGGAGACCGCCAGGTCGACGTCATCTACCGGCGCATCGACGACGAATACCTCGACCCCATGCAGTTCCGCCCCGACTCGGTGCTCGGGGTGGCCGGCGTGCTCAACGCCGCCCGGGCCGGCAACGTGGTGATCTCCAGCGCGGTCGGCAACGGCGTCGGGGACGACAAGCTGGTGTACACCTACGTGCCCACCATCATCGAGTACTACCTCGGCGAGAAGCCGCTGTTGGGCAACGTCGACACCCTGCGCTGTTGGCTCGATGAGGAGCGCGCCGAGATTCTCGACAGCATCGACGAATTGGTCATCAAACCGGTCGAGGGCTCGGGCGGCTACGGAATCGTCTTCGGTCCGTACGCCTCGGAGAAGGAACTGGCGGCCGTGCGCCGCAAGATCCAGGCCGACCCGCGGGGCTGGATCGCCCAGCCGGTGGTGCAACTGTCCACGGTTCCGACGAAGGTGGGGGACACTCTGGTGCCCCGCCACGTCGATCTGCGGCCGTTCGCGGTCAACGACGGCGAAAAGGTCTGGGTGCTGCCCGGCGGGCTGACCCGGGTCGCCCTCACCGAGGGCTCGCTGGTGGTGAACTCCAGTCAGGGCGGTGGCTCCAAGGACACCTGGGTGCTGGCATCCCGTGCCTCAGCGGCCACCCGCGAGTTGGCCGCCACCCAGGTGGTGCGCACGCTGCCCCGGTCGGCCGCCGCCGCCGAGATGAAGCCGGTTCAGCAGCAGGCCACATCCGGTCACCAGCAGCAGCAACAACAGCAACAGAGTGGGGTGCGGTAATGCTGGCGCGTAACGCCGAAGCGCTCTACTGGATCGGCCGCTACGTCGAACGGGCCGACGACACCGCCCGCATCCTGGACGTGACGGTTCATCAGCTGCTGGAGGACTCCAGCGTCGACCCTGACCATGCCTCCCGGATTCTGCTCGAGGTCCTCGGGATCGAGCCGCCCAAGACCAGGCTGGACATGTGGGCGCTGACCCACCTGGTGGCGTTCAGCCGCGACCTGCCCCAGGGCTGCTCGATCGTCGACGCGATCAGCGCCGCGAGGGAGAACGCGCGCTCGGCACGCGAGGTCATCTCCGGGGACATGTGGCAATGCCTGAACACCACTTATAACGCGTTGCCGGAACGGGAGCGGGCCGCTCGGCGCCTCGGGCCACACGAGTTCTTCACCTTCATCGAGGGCCGCGCCGCGATGTTCGCCGGGCTGGCCGACTCCACGCTGTCCCGCGACGACGGTTACCGGTTCCTGCTCCTGGGTCGGGCGTTGGAACGGGTCGATATGACGATGCGGCTGCTGCTCTCCCGCGTCGGTGACAGCGCCTCCTCGCCGACCTGGGTGAGCGTGCTGCGCGCCGCCGGCGCCCACGACACCTACCTGCGTACCCATCGCGGGGTTCTCGACGCCAACCGGGTGGTCGAGTTCATGTTGCTCGACCGGCAGTTCCCGCGGTCGGCCTTCTATTCGCTCAAGCTCGCCGAACACAGCCTCGACCAGTTGATGCGCGGATCCCGCGATGCTGCGGGTTCGGAGGCGCGCCGTCTGCTCGGCAGGGCGCGAAGCGAGCTCGAATTCGTCCGGCCGGGGGCGCTGCTGGATTCGCTGGAAGTCCGGTTGGCCGGCCTGCAGGCCACCTCTCACGAGGTGGGAGAAGCCTTGGCGGTCAGATACTTTCGACTTGCCCCGTGGGTGGAATGGTCCGACGCCGGGCAGCGCGGCGCCGTGCTGGTCGCCGAAGGACTGGAGGGCCGGGCCTGATGTGGCGGATGCGGGTGATCCACTCGACCGGGTACGCCTACAAGGGGCCGGTTACTGCGTCGTACAACGAGGCGCGGCTGACCCCGAGGTCGGACTCCCGGCAGAACGTCATCGTCAACCGCGTCGAGACCGCGCCTGCCACAAGGTCATACCGCTACGTGGACTACTGGGGAACCGCGGTGACCGCCTTCGACCTGCACGCCCCCCACGCAGAACTCGAGGTGACGTCCTCATCGGTGGTGGAGACCGACAAGCCCGAGCCGCGCATCTCGACCGCCCGCTGGACGGACCTGAGTTCCTACGCGGTGCTGGATCGCTACCACGAGGTCCTCATGCCGACCGCCCGCTACACCCCGGCCGGCAAGCGCACCGACCGGATCGCCAGACAGATCGCCAAGAGCCACGACCCGCACCACGCCGTGCTGGCCACCGTCGAATGGGTGCGCAACGAACTTCAGTACGTCCCGGGCACCACGGGCGTGCACTCCTCAGGCCTGGACGCCTTGAATGAGGGCAAGGGCGTATGTCAGGACTTCGCGCACCTGTCGCTGATCCTGTTGCGCACCATGGGAATTCCCGCCCGTTATGTCTCGGGTTATCTGCACCCCAATTCCGATGCGGCCATCGGGGAGTCGGTTGAGGGGGAGAGTCACGCCTGGATCCAGGCCTGGACCGGCAGCTGGTGGAATTACGACCCGACCAACGACACCGAGATCAACGAGCAGTACGTCAGTGTCGGGTTCGGTCGCAGCTACGCCGACGTGAGCCCGCTCAAAGGCATCTATCTGGGCCAGGGTTCCAGCGATCTCGATGTGGTGGTCGAGATGACCAGGCTCGCTTGAGGTTTCAGTCCACCGAAACGCGCAGCAGATCGTTGCCGAGTTCCACCCGGCCGTCGAACTCGCCAGCCGCCAGCGCACGCCACTGATCCTCCTGTCCGGGGACAAGGGGCGGCACGTAGTGCGTCAGCACCAGGGTGCCGACCCCGGCCCGGGCGGCGGTCGCCGCGGCCTGTTCCACCGACGAGTGATAGTCGAGGATGTCGCGAATCCGCTGAGCGGGCATCTGTTCCACCAGATCCTTGCGGATCACCGTGTGCACCAGAGCATTTGCCCCACGGGCCAACTCGTCGAGGGAACTGCAGGGAACCGTGTCGCCGGCCAGCACCACCGAGGCGCCCCCGTGTTCGATGCGGAAGGCGATGGTGGGTTCGACCGGGCGGTGGTCCGTCGGTGCGACGGTGATTCGCACGCCGTCTGTATTGATCCCCGAGTCGCTGCGCTCCTGCCCGCCGGAGTCCCAGACCTGTCCTTCGCTGAATTCGTGCACCTGCACCGAGGGCGGCTCGGTGATATCGGCGTGATGAGCGATGCGATAGGAGATATCCGGCGCCAGTGCGGCCAGCGTGGCCTCCACGACCGCTTTGGTGCCGGGCGGCCCGATGATCGGCAGGGGAGTGGGGACGAACGTGGTGACCCACCGGGTGGTGATCACGTCGGACAGGTCGGTGATGTGGTCGCTGTGCAGGTGGGTCAGCAGCAGTGCGGTCAGGTTGGCGGCGCCGACGCCGGCCGCCGCCGCCCGCATGAGCACCCCGCGACCGCAGTCCACCAGGAACGCCTGCCCGCCGGCCGCGACCAGGGTTGAGGGGCCGGCCCGATTCGGGTCGATCATCGGGCTTCCAGTGCCGAGCAGGGTGATCTCCATCATGACCTCATTCCTACCCGCCCGGCGGGTCGCCGGGATCCGACCGCGCCGATCGAGCCTCAATCCAGGTCGACGTGGACGATGGCGCTGTCGGGCCACACGTCTCGCGCCCGGGCGCGGCGCATTTTCTCCCGCAGCGACAGCCCCGAGTGCACGTTCGTCACGCCGGGGACCTTGACCAGCGGGATGACGTTGTACTGCCAGCCGTAGCGATGGCGCAGTCCGTCGTTGGCGCGTTGTGCCTCGGATCCACCCAGAACGCGTGCGACACCGCTCACCCAGGGGACGTCTCCCGCGACCTGGCCCTTGTAGTCGCATGGGCGCAATTCGACCTCGGGGTGGGCCGCCACCCGGGTGGTTTTCGGCCCGATCTTCGTCCGGAACACCAGGCCGTTGCCGTCGAGGTGGAACCAGATCGGGGTATCGACGGGCGTGCCGTCGCGGCGATAGGTCCGAAGCTGTGCGTAGCGGCTGCGTGCCAGGGAATCAGATGAACTCATGTCACCAGTCCACCTCTTAGACTTGACTCTAAGTCAAGCGATTGGACGAATGTGGCAGCCGAACTCTCCATCGGGCAGCTTTCCCGCCGGGCCGGGATCGCGCCGACCACCCTGCGGTACTACGAGAAGATCGGTCTGCTGCCCGGTCCTGCGCGCGTGGGCGGGCAGCGGCGCTACGAGGAGTCGGCGCTGTCGCGGCTCGAGGTCATCGTGATGTGCAAGATCGCCGGCTTCACGTTGGACGAGATCGCGGTGCTGTTCGCCGACGATGTTCCCGGCCGGCCGGCCAGCCGAGCGCTGGCCCTGGCCAAGCTCGGCGAGATCGACGCCCGGATCGCCGCTCTGGCGAACGCCAAGCAGGTGATCGAGTGGGGGATGGCCTGCACGTGTGCGTCGATCGACGCGTGTATCTGCGGCGTGCATCGCGCCAAGCCGGATGCGGTCGCCCGTGGCACTTCCGCGGGGCGCCCAACCGCCGTAACCTGATGTGAGATCAATCACATAGTGGGCGGAGGATCCATGCGGATCGCGGATATCTTGCGCGGCAAGGGTTCCGCGGTGGCGACTGTCACCGCGACCACAACGGTCACCGGCCTGCTGGCCGAGCTGGCCGTGCACAACATCGGTGCGATGGTGGTGATCGGGCCTGGTTCCGGAGGGCAGGAGCGCAGCGACCCGGGAGTTGGTTCCGGCGGGCAGGAGCGCAGCGACCCGGGAGTTGGCGCCGGCGGGCAGGAGCGCAGCGACCCGGGGAGCAGCAGCGGTGTGATCGGCATCGTGTCCG
>JBAXUD010000214.1:0-6073 GCA_037129875.1 Mycobacteriaceae bacterium | reverse complement strand
GGACACGAACCCACCGGCCAGGCCGGTGACCAACAGACCGCGCTTCGGCCCCAGCGCACGAACCCCGATGTAGCCCACCCACCCGATACCGGTGAGCAGCACCACCAACAGCCAGACCTTCGCGGGATTGAGCACGCCGTAGGGCCCCATCGGCCGGTCAGGGAGCAGCGGCAGGACGACGAATGCCACCACGAAGAACTTGACTGCGTCCTCCAGTTCGACTTCGGTGACGATGTCGCGCGCAAATCGGTGGATTCGGTTCTTGGACAACAACAGAGCGACGACGACGACCGCGAGTGCCACCGCCACCGCCGGCTGGGTGTAGGCGAGTGCGCCGAGCAGGTAGGCGACGAGAGCGGCGATCTCCGTGGTGGTTCCGGGATCGTCTCCGCTGGTACGGAAGTAGGCCAGCGCCATCAGCGTCCCGACGCCGGCGAGTCCGGCGATCACCACCCACAACCCGAAAGCCGCTGCGGCAGCACCCATTAACGAGAGCAGCGCGAACGACCGCGACCCGGCAGACAGCGTTCGGTGATGGCTGCGTTCGCGTTCGAAGCCCAGCAGCAGCCCGATGGCCACCGCCACAAGATACGGCTGAAGGGATTGCCAAGCCACGCAGTACCTCCCCCGCCGGCACGCAGCATCGTTGTGCGGCGGCTACGTGAGCATACCGAGGGGGAGATGGCCGCCGAGGCGATCTTTCCGGCACGGGTTCGTTCACCGCCCCGACACCTGGCCTGCATACCGTTGCTACCCGTGAACTCAACAGCAGAGCAGTTGGATCAGCTGCAGCACGAAATCGGCGCGCTGCTCGATCGACTTGCCGACGCGGAGCTGAAGTGGCGGCTATGGACCGATCCCGTCGCCCCGGAACACCGCAGCAGCGCAATCAACCTGGTGCACTACTGGGCGCTGCGCCAGTCTGATCTGCGCGACCTCCAAATACGCCTGGCCGAGTTCGGCCTGTCGTCGCTGGGCCGAAGCGAGGCTCACGTGCAGGCCACCCTGCTGCGGGTAGCCGCCGCGATTGCGGCGATGCGCGGCCCAGAGTTCCGTCCCGCCACCCCGGCGGTCGTTCACTTCGACGACGGCCCACGGCTGCTGGCCCGCAATGCCGAGGCCCTGATGGGTCCGGCACCCGTTGATCGGGCAGCCCGAATCATGGTCACGCTTCCCACCGAAGCAGCCACCGACCGGGATCTTGTCGATGCTCTGGTTTCTGCGGGCATGGGCATCGCACGGATCAACTGCGCCCACGACGACCGGCACGTCTGGACCAGGATGGCCGGCAATGTTCGCGCGGCGGCGGACGCGAAGAGCACCACGTGCCTAGTCGCGATGGACCTGGCGGGACCGAAGCTGAGGACCGGCCCTCTGCAACCGGGCCCGAAAGTCGTTCGGCTGCGACCAACCCGAAACACGCTGGGGCAGGCTGTTTTCGCGGCGCATTGTTGGATGACCGACGAGTGCGGCCGGTGCGATCCGCCCGAATCGGAGATGATCACGGTGCCGGTGGACGGTGAGTGGCTGGAGCGTCGACGCGAGGGCGATGAACTGGTTGTCCGCGACACCCGTGGGTCCAAACGCCGGCTTTTGACAGCGGCTGCCGCGCCGGGCGGTTTCACCGTGACCACCGAGAAGACGACTTACCTGGGCACCGGCACCGAGGTGAAGGTTGCGGGAACCGGCGATGCCACCCGTGTCGGCGAACTTCCTGAGACGGAGCAGGCCATTGTCCTGGAGGCCGGCGACGTGCTTCGGGTAACGCTGGACTGCAGCGCGGCACCGGTGGATGAGAGGCGTCCTGCGAGCATCGGCTGCACACTGCCGGAGATCTTCCAGACCGTTGAGGTCGGCCACCGTATTCTCTTCGACGACGGCAAACTGGCCGGCAAGGTCATCGCCGTCGGGGCCGATCACCTCGATGCCCGGATCGAACGTCCGTCCCGCGGTCACGTGAAACTGCGGGGCGGCAAGGGAATCAACCTTCCCGATACCGATCTGCTGATCTCCGCACTCACCGACAAGGATGTCGAGGACCTCGCGACGGTTGCGAAGGTCGCCGACATCGTCGATGTGTCGTTCGTCCGTGAACCGTCCGACGTGATCCAGCTGTTCACCGAACTGCGCAGACTGGGCGCCGGGGACATCGGTGTCGTGCTCAAGATCGAAACCCAGGAGGCTTTCGACCACCTTCCTCAACTGCTGCTGACGGCGATGCGCCGCCGGAAGGTCGGGGTGATGATCGCCCGCGGGGACCTGGCGGTCGAATCGGGCTACGAACGGATGGCCGAATTGCAGGAAGAGACATTGTGGTTGTGCGAGGCCGCCCATCTGCCGGTCATCTGGGCCACCCAGGTTCTCGAACAACTCGCCAAGACCGGCCAGCCGTCGCGCGCCGAGATCACCGACGCGGCCATGAGCGAACGCGCAGAGTGCGTCATGCTCAACAAGGGACCGTTCATCGTCGATGCTGTCGTCGCACTCGACGACATCCTCGGCCGGATGGCGCGACATGAGTACAAGAGCAGCGCCCTGCTGCCCGGGCTGCACGCCTGGGGCCCCGAGCTGCGGTGACTTCGGCGCCCGCGCACTGCTCAGGCCCGCGCGGGCCGCTCGCAATTCTCGATGGCCTTGTCGGTGTAGACCCGGTAGCCGAGATCCGGCTTGTAACCGTGGATTTCAGGGGTGTCGAGCTCGCGGATGAAGGTCAGAATCTCACGGCTGAACACCTGCCCGGGCACCAGCACCGGGAAACCCGGCGGATAGGGCGTGACGAACGTCGCCGACACCACATCGGTCCCGGCGTCCATCTTCGCCTCGATCTCCTCGGCGCAGAGGTACTCGCAGTTGGTGTCGTCGTAGGAGAGGTAGAACGCACGACGGACGTCGCCCTCCGGGGTTTCCACGGCTCCGGAGTTATCGCGGAAGACGGGATGAAACCCGCTGAAGTCCGGCAGCGGAGCGGAATTGGACGTCAAGCGGTGCACTTTCTTCTCGAAGCGCGTCCGCTCGGCAAGACTCATCTCCGAGTCCCGCTCGTCGAGTTCACCGGCGATTTCCACCAGAACCTCCACCAGGAAGGCCACCGAACTCCGCGTCGTACCGATGTTGGTCATGAACAGCACCGTGTTGCGGGAGGTCTTGTTGATCTGCACGCCGTGGCGGTCCATCAACTGGACCCGTTTGAATTCGTCGCCGTTGTATCCGGTGCGCGCGATCGACAGCGTGATCCGTGTCGGATCCAGCACGAATTCGTCAGTGTCCCAGGCCCGCATCATGTTTCGTAGACCCGAGCGCAGTGGCTGTTCGATATGGCTCGGGCGAAACTCTTCGGGGATCATGTCCACGGTCCGCAGACAGGTCATGTACTTGCTCAGCAGCGGATGGTTGTCGATGGCGTCGCGCAGTTGCATCGCGTTCTCCACCTGCTGAGCCACCAGCTCGAAGCCCTCCAGCGCCACTTGGCGACGGCCGAGGTCCAGTGACGCCAGGATCTGGTAGTTGGGCGAGGTCGAGGTGTGCGCCATATACGCCTCGTGGAACGCCTCGGCAACCTTCTGCTCGAAGTCCTGGTCGAAGACGTGGATCATCGAACCCTGGCGCAGCGCGGTCAAAGTCTTGTGAGTCGACTGGGTGGCGTAGACCCGGACCCGCGCCTTGGCCGGGTCGGGCCGCAGGCGACGGTCCAGGAGCTCGTCGTCGGTAGGCGGGTTCGCAGCGTCGAACACCAACTGCTGTTCACACGCGGCGGCATAGTCCTTGTCCGCCAACCGGTCTCGCACCCGGTGCGCCGACTCCATCGCGGTACGCGTGCGCAGTATCGGATGGAACCGGGCGAAGGCGAACCAGGCTTCGTCCCACAGGAAGACCAGGTCCGGTTTGATTGCCAGGCACTCCTCCATGACCCGCTCGACGTCGTAGACGATCCCGTCGAAGGTGCAGTTGGTCAGCGCGATCATCTTGACGCGGTCGAGTTTGCCCGCGCGGCGCAGCATCAGCAGTTTCGACTTGATCTCACGCACGGGTACGGCGCCGTACATGGTGTAGTCGTTGAGCGGATAGGCGTCCAGATAGATGACGTTCGCCCCGCCGAGCATCATCCCGTAGTGGTGCGACTGGTGACAGTTGCGGTCCAGCAGCACGATGTCCCCCGGCGCGACCAGGGACTGGGTGACGATCTTGTTCGCCGTCGAGGTTCCGTTGGTGACGAAGTAGGTCTGCCGGGATCCGAATGCGACAGCAGCCAACTGCTGGGCTTCCCGCAGCGGGCCGGTGGGCTCCAGCAGGGAGTCCAGGCCGCCGCATGTCGCCGAGGTCTCGGCCATGAAGATGTCGAGTCCGTAGAAGTCGACCATGTCGGTGATCCAGTGCGACTTCACGATCGACTTGCCTTGCGAGATCGGCAATGCGTGGAAGACCCCCGTCGGGCGCTGGCTGTACTGCTTCAGTGCGCTGAAGAACGGCGTACGGTAGCGCTCCGCAACGCCGGTGAGCAGACTCAGGTGCAGCTCGAGCAGACCCTCGCGGGCGTGGAACACCCGGCGGAAGTATCGGCCGAGCCGTCCGGCGACGTTCTCCACGTCGACCTCGGTCATCAGATACAGATCGACGCCCGGGCTGATCTTTCGCAGCGCCTCTGCCAGGATGGCCGACCGCACATCCGGTGGCTCGTCCTCGCCGAGCCGGTCGGCGATCGCGGTGTCGACGAAATCGGCGAGCGCGGAGAGATCCCGGGCGGTCTGGGTGGCGAACCGGCGCCCGATCACCACGGCTTGCAGATTGACGTTGAGCCGCGCCGCGATCAGCGCCTCCACCGCGTTGGGCACCACCACGATCTCGTAGACGAACTCGTCGTCCGGGCGGCGCCAGCTGTGCGCCTCCTTGCGCACACTGCGCTCCTGTGCCTCGGTCAGCGTCTCGACGACGAGCACCTCGAAGTACAGCGGACCGCGCTTGCCCATCGGGTGGCCTTCGGTCCAATGCAGATCGGCGGAAAGTTCATCCTCGTCGTGGGCGGCGGGGTCGACCGCTCCCGAGCGGTAGCTCTCGTGGGTCAAAGCGTGGTTGATGACGGCGACGGTCTGGGCGAACTTGTCGTACTCGCCGGCGGCGAACATCCGGTTGAGCCTGGCGAACTGCGTGCCGCCGGGATAGGCCCAGTACGGCTCGACCGGGGACAGCAGAGCGAGCAGCTCGACGCAGGCGGACTGGTGCTCATCGGCGGGCCGGCCGGCGATGGCGAGGCGGGCCAGTTGTCCGGCAGCGTCCTCCAAACGGCACCAGGTGTCTGCTCGTAGCTGCCAAACACTGTTGTAAGACTTCGCTGACACGATCGGCCCCCTCCCCTATTGGCTGTGATCGGATGCTATCCCCGCACGTCCTTGCGATCGCGGTGATTCGATCTGGCGGGCTCAACCGCTGAGCAGCAGGCGAGTACTGCATCCCCTGGCGGCGCTGCGTCGGTTTGGCCTCGTGCTCACTTGTTCTCGCCCTTTTTTCGGAACAGGCTCCAGCGCCGGGGGGTGGATTCGCCAGGGCTGCTGGCGTGGCCGCCACACCACTGGCCGGCGGGCACGCTGGCTTTGACAGCGTCGATGTGGCTCCCACAGCCCGCCCAGGTGGTTTTTCCGCAGAACCGACATTTCACGGCGCGACACACAGTGGTTCCTCTCGTTTCGGTTGGGGTCTCAGGCCAGGCTCAAGAAGAGCTTTTCGAGCTCTTCTATGCTCAGCCCGCGGGCGTAGCCGGGCTTGTCATCCGACGGGTCGATGCAGTCGCGTAGCCCAGTGGCGATCATGGTGAATCCGGCCCGGTCCAACGCCTTTGACACCGCGGCGAGTTGAGTGACGACCTCCTTGCAACCGCGCCCCTGCTCGATCATCGCGATCACCCCGCCGAGTTGCCCCCGGACCCGACGCAAACGGTTAAGAACCACCGTCAGGTCTGCGTCGCACTCTGACACCTGGTCGTTGCTGATGGTCATGTCCTCACCCCGAGTTCGACTAGCGATGGTTCTCAATACCATACCCCCTATGGTATTAATAGCGGTGACAGAGTGGATCCTGCGGT
>JBAXUD010000213.1:0-6075 GCA_037129875.1 Mycobacteriaceae bacterium | reverse complement strand
CTGAGGGCAGCGTGGCTCCGCGGCAAATTTGTCGGTGGTCGCGGTTACCGTCGGGTCATCACCGACCTGAAGGGGGACATCACTATGACCGACACCGACAAGACCCTGATTGCTGCGCTGCTGGACCGCTCCGGCTCCATGCAGACCATCGCCGACGACATGCGCGGCGGGTTCGACTCGTTCATCGCCGCCGAACGCGGCCAACCGGGGACCACACTGGTCACCCTGGCTCAGTTCGACGACCGCTACGACGTGGTCTACCAGAACGTACCGATCGATGCGGTGCCGTCGCTGGGGCTCGAGCCGCGCGGCATGACCGCGTTGCTGGACGCGCTCGGCCGCTTCGTCACCGAGGTCGGCGACGGCCTGGCGGCACTACCTGAGGATGAGCGTCCCGGCGAGGTGACCGTCCTGGTCATGACCGACGGATACGAGAACGCCAGCGCCGAGTGGACCGTCGAGGCGGTGCGGGCGCTGATCGCTCAGCAGGAGTCGGTATACGAGTGGGACTTCGTATTCCTCGGGGCAAATATGGACGCCGTCGAGGTGGGTGAGAAGCTCGGGTTCGCGCCCGGCAAGTCGCTGACCTACGACGCCGACGGCGATGCCGTCGCCGGCGCTTGGGACGCGGTGTCGAACTACACCTCCCGCAAGCGTTCCCGCGGCGTTCAGCCGGTGGCGTCGTTAGCCTTCAGCCAGACCGAGCGCCAAGGAGCGCGTAAACGGGGTTGATCAGACCGGACGGGAGCAGGCCGGTGATGAACGAAGTGAAGAGCCGATTGGAGTGAGCACAACCGGCCGGCGCGCTGCCGAACACGAACCCATCGCGCGGGTGCTGCCGATGCTCTCGGTCCCGCACCTGGACCGCGCGTTCGACTATCTGGTCAGCGAGGAACAGTCCGACGACGTCCATCCCGGGGTCCGCGTGCGGGTGCGGTTCCACGGCCGGTTGGTGGACGCCTTCGTACTGGAACGCCGTTCCGACACTGACCACGTCGGCCAGCTGGGCTGGCTGGACCGGGTGATCTCGGCTGAGCCGGTGCTCACCGCCGAGGTGCGACGGTTGGTCGACGCCGTTGCCGCGCGTTACGCCGGCACCCGACCCGACGTGCTGCGGCTGGCCATCCCGCCGAGGCACGCCGGGGCGGAGAAAGCTCAGCGCGCCGCGCCGTTATTGCCGGTCGTGCAGCCGGTCGACTCCCAAGGCTGGTCGCGCTACAGCGGGGGTGCGGCGTTCCTCGAGGCGCTTCAGGAGGGCCGGGCGGCCCGCGCCGTGTGGCAGGCGCTGCCCGGCGACAGCTGGTGCGACCGGCTGGCCGAAGCGGCGGCCGCGGCCGTCAGCGGCGGCCACGGTGTGCTGGCCGTCGTGCCGGACCAGCGCGACATCGATGCGCTGTGGCAGGCGGCCACCGCCCGCATCGACGCGTCCGCCGTGGTGGCCCTGTCCGCGGGACTGGGGCCCTCGGCGCGGTACCGGCGCTGGCTGTCGGTGCTGCGCGGCGAGGCGCGGCTGGTGATCGGAACCCGTAGCGCCGTGTTCGCCCCGGTCGAGCGGCTCGGTTTGGTGATGGTCTGGGATGACGGCGACGAAAGCCTCGCCGAACCGCGGGCGCCCTACCCGCACGCCCGCGAGGTTGCCATGCTGCGAGCGCACCAGCTGCGCTGTGCGGCGATCATCGGGGGCTATGCGCGCACCGCGGAATCCCAGGCTCTGGTCGCAAGCGGCTGGGCGCACAACCTGGTGGCGCCCCGTCCCGTCGTGCGTGCCAGCGCCCCCCGCGTGGTCGCGCTCGACGACGACGGCTACGCCGACGAGCGCGACCCGGCCGCACGCACCGCCCGGCTGCCGTCCATGGCGCTGCAGGCTGCCCGCGGTGCCCTGGAGCGTGGTGCACCCGTGCTGGTCCAGGTGCCGCGCCGCGGGTACCTGCCGTCGGTGGCGTGTGCCCGGTGTCGCACGATCGCCCGGTGCCGGCACTGCGTGGGCCCGCTGTCGCTGTCCGACCGCGACGCCGAGGGCGCGGTGTGTCGCTGGTGCGGCCGCATCGACACCGCGCTGCGTTGCCGGCGCTGCGGAGCCGACGCCATCCGTGCCGTCGTGGTCGGTACCCGGCGCACGGCCGAGGAGCTCGGCCGGGCCTTTCCCGGCACGGCGGTGATCACGTCGGCCGGCGATGCGGTGCATCCCGAGATCGGTTCCGGCCCGGCCCTGGTGGTCGCCACGCCCGGCGCCGAGCCGCGCGCACCCGACGGCTACGGCGCGGCGCTGCTGCTCGACAGTTGGTCGATGCTGGGCCGCCAAGACCTGCGGGCCGCCGAAGACACGCTGCGCCGGTGGATGGCCGCCGCCGCCGGGGTCCATTCCGGGGCCGACGGGGGTGTGGTCGTTGTCGTCGCGGATTCCTCGATACCTACGGTGCAGGCCCTGATCCGGTGGGATCCGGTGGGCCATGCCGAGGCCGAGTTGGACGGCCGGACGGCGGTGGGACTGCCGCCTGCGGTGCATATGGCCGCCGTCGACGGAGCCTCCGGGGCGGTCGCCGCGCTGATCGCCCAGGCTGTCCTCCCCGAGGATGCCGACGTACTCGGTCCGGTGGACCTTCCGGCGGGTGTGCGCCGGCCACCAGGTGCCGGCGAGGATGCGATCCGCATGTTGATCCGGGTCCGGCGGGAAGAGGGACTGGCCCTGGCGGCTGCGCTGCGCGACGCCACGGCGGTGCAGAGCGCCCGCCACGACAACGAGGCGGTGCGGGTGCAGATCGACCCGCTGCACGTCGGCTGACCCGGGCCCGTGGCCGCGGACCCGTGCGCTAATAGTTTGTGGCGCAACCTATTTGATTGCGTCGATGACCACCCGCACCATATCGAGCGTCGTCGACGGGTGCAGCAGGGCGAACCTGCCGATCACTTCCCCTTCCCACACCGTGGGGGTGGCGAAGGCCACCTGGTCGGCGAGCAGCCGATCCTGCAGATCCAGATAGTCCTCCTTGGTCCAGCCGGGCCGGCGCCACAACACGATCGAGAGCCCGGGTTCGCGCACCAACTCCACGTGCGGGGCCGCATCCACCATCTCGGCCACCTGCTGGGTGAGATCGAGCACGTGCTGGACGGCGATGCGATAGGCCGTTGTGCCGTAAACCGCCAGGGAGAACCACAGCGGCAACCCGCGGGCCCGGCGGCTGAGATGGTGGGCCAGGTCGGTCGGATTCCAGTACTCGGGATGCTCGGACTGGTGCAGCGGATCGAGGTAGGACGCGTGCTGGGTGTGGACCGAGGCCGCCTCGTCGGGATCGCGGTACAGCACTGCCGCGCAGTCAAAGGGCGCGAACCACCACTTGTGCGGGTCGGTGATGAAGGAGTCGGCGTGCTCGAGGCCGGCGAAGCGCCACTTCTGGTCCGACAGCAGTGCCGCCCCGCCGTACGCGCCGTCGACATGCATCCACAGATCGCGGTCCCGGCACACCGCCGAGATGCCCTCGAGATCGTCGACGATTCCGGCGTTCGTCGTACCGGAGGTGGCGACCACTGCGACCACCGGGGGGCCGTCGTAGCTTTCGAGAGCCGCTTTCAGCGCCTCACCGGTGAAGCGGTGATCCTCGGTGGCCACCACGAACGGTTCCACGTCGAGGATCCGGCAGGCATTGGCGACCGACGAGTGCGCCTCGTCGCTGCAGGCGATTCGCACCTCCCGGGCCCCCGAACGTCTCCGGCCCACCTCCCGCGCGACAGCCAGTGCCGACAGGTTCGCCGCCGACCCCCCGGATACGAACGTTCCACCCGCCGAGGCCGGCATGCCGGCCAGATCGGCGATCCAGCGCAGCACCTGGTTCTCGGCGACGATGGCGCCGGAGGCTTCCAGCCACGAACAGCCCTGCAGCGACGCGATGGACACCACGGTGTCGAACAACAGCGCCGCCTTCGTCGGAGCGGCCGGGATGAAGCCGAAAAAGCGCGGACTGTCCGTGGAGAGCACATTCGAGGCGATGTGGTCGACGTAGGCGTCGAGGACCTCGCGGGGATCGCGACCGTACTCGTCGATGAAGCCGTCCAGCGCCGCCATGATCGGCTCGGGCGGCTTCGGATGGTCCAGGGGAGTGTCGGTGAAGGACAGGCGCGTGCGCACGTATTCGAAGACCAGTCCCGCCAGGTGCGGGTCGTGCTGGTGCATGCGGTCCGGCGGCCGGGTCTCTCGCACGACGTGGTGAGTCAGATACGGATCGTCGGCGGCCATGGGATTCTCCTGCGTGAGCGTTGAATTGTCACCGTAGAGTGCGGGGAGGGTTTTCGCCGCACCGAGGGTGACGGCGGAAGAAGGCGACGGGAGGAAAGCGCCCATGCGCTCGTTCGGCCGCATGCTCGCCTGGCTGATCCCTCTGCTGCTCACCGTCGTCGGACTGTTGTGGCCGCTGGTCCTGTCCGCCGTACCCGCCACCTCGGGCCAATTGTCCGACCCGGTGACCATCTCCTCGCTGCGTGCCGACTTCACCGTCGACCGCGACGGGATGATGCAGGCGACCGAGACCATCACCGCGGAGTTCCCCAGCGGCCGGCATGGGATCTTCCGGTATTGGGACGTCGCGAATCAGAACGACTCCCACGTCCGCCAGATACCTCAGGTCGCCGAGATCTCCCTGGACGGCGAGCCGGTGCCGTACGAGTTCTTGTGGAAGAACGGCCAGCGGTTCCTGGTCGCCAAGATCGGTGACCCCAACAGCTATGTGTTTTCCGGATCGCACGTCTACCGGATCCGCTACAGCATCCCCGGTGTGCTCGATCCCGGAACCACCGGTCAGAACAGGGAATTCGCCTCCGCGGTGGGCAACGCGACCGGACAATCGGTGTTCTTCTGGAACGTGATCGCCCCCGGCTGGTCCAATGTCATTGAGAAGGCCGATATTTCGGTCCGGCTGCCCGCGCCGGTGCCCGGAGCGCAGTGCTCGGTCGGAACGGGCGTGGGACGCCCGTGTGAGGGGCTCACCGTCAACGGCGACACCGTCCAGATCCGGGCGACCGACCTGGCACCGGGCACCCCGGTCACGGTGCGCGCCGGCGTCGAGGTCCCCACTCCGCCCCGCGCCGGTGTGCCGTGGTCCCAGCGCTGGGATCCGATCCTCGGACGCTCCGTGCCGGTGGTCACCTGGCTGCTCGGGCTCACCGCAGCCACCGGGCTGGGCGCTTTACTGTTCTGGCGCACCACCGTCGAGCCGGCACCGGGCTTCCCGCTCCAGTACGCCCCGCCCAAGGGCCTCGGGCCGGTGCAATGCGAATACATCCGCACCGAGAAGGTCCCGGACGAAGGCGTCACCGCCACCCTGTTCTACCTCGCCGATCGGGGATTGATCACGCTCAACGAGATCGGCCACAAGAAGTGGGCCGTGCGCAGCACCGACGATCGCGGCGGGTGGGCCGACGTCGACCCGGTCAGCGTGGCGGTCGGCTCGGCGCTCGGCTTGACGTCGCCGGGCCACCGGTTCGATGCCAACGGCTCGGTGAGCGCGGGAACCAAACTCACCTTCGCCAAGACGGGCATGGCCATCGCTGTCAGGGCCTGGGCGTTCGACGGCGGACTGATGGTTAAACGCCGGGCGGAACTGTGGCTGCGGGTGGCCAACGTGGTCGCTTTGGTGCTGGCGATCTGCGGATTCCTGCGGCTGTTCTTCTTCCCGATCACCCTGTGGGGCTTGCCGTTTGCCGCATTCTTCCTGCTCTCACTGCCGGCCTGGAGGGCCGGCGTCGGCATGCGCCGCAGTCCGGCCGGCCGTCAGCTGTGGTCCGAGGCCGGCGGATTCCGCCGCATGTTGACCACCGACTCCGCCGAGTCGAGGTTCGACTTCTCCGCCCGCAAGGATCTCTACGCCGCCTACGTCCCGTTCGCGGTGGCCGGCGGCGCCGCGGCGCTGTGGGCGGCCAAGTACCAGGCCGCCACCGGCCAGCCACCGCCGGAACCGGGCTGGTATCACTCGAGTTCGGGCAGCAACTTCAGCTCCTCGAGTTCCGGGGGTGCTAGTTTCGACAGCTTCGAGTCGGCACTGTCGTCGTCCATCGGCGCCTACACCGCGTCGCAGTCCTCGTCAT
>JBAXUD010000212.1:0-6106 GCA_037129875.1 Mycobacteriaceae bacterium | reverse complement strand
GAGACCGCGTTGATGCGGTCGCTCTATGACGAACACGCGGCAGCGTTGTGGCGGTACGCGGTGCGGCTGACGGGGGATCCGGCCCGCGCTGAAGACGTCGTGCAGGAGACCCTGCTTCGGGCGTGGCAGCACCCCGCTGTGACCGAGGACAGCGAGCGTTCGGCCCGGGCCTGGCTGTTCACCGTCGCCCGCAACATGATCATCGACGAACGCCGAAGCTCACGGTTCCGCCGGGAGAGCGCCTCCCTCGACACAGACGGCGCGCCTGACCCGGCCGCCCGAGACGAAGTCAACGCGGCCTTGGACCGGCTGGTTCTCGGCGACGCTCTGGCGCAGCTGTCCGCCGAGCACCGCGCGGTGATCCGGCGTTCGTATTACCTGGGCTGGACAACCGCCCAGATCGCGGCGGATCTGCAGATTGCCGAGGGAACGGTGAAATCAAGGCTGCACTACGCGGTGCGGGCGCTTCGATTGACGTTGCAGGAGATGGGGTTGACGCGATGACCGATCCAGCCGACCCATACCTGCTCTGGGACGCCGCCTACGTGCTGGGTTCCCTGTCGAGCAGTGAGCGACGCGAGTACGAGATGCACCTGTCGGGCTGCCGAGCCTGCCGGGCGGCGGTCGGTGAAATCAGCGGCATGCCCGCACTCCTGACGATGCTGAGCCGCGAGGAGGTGTCATCCATCGACGACGGCGGCATCCAGCCGCCGCCGATGCGGCCCCAGTTGCTCGACGACTTGTTGGACCAGGTGTCCCGGCGGCGCCGACGGGCGCGCTGGCGGATGGGGATGGCGTCGGCGGCTGCCGCGGCCGTGCTCGCCGGGGTGCTGCTGATCGCCGTCAAGCCGGGGCCGCAGCTACCCGCTCCGGCTGGACCGCCGAGTGCCTCGGCGATGTCGATGACCATGACGCCGGTGGCGCCTTCGGCGTTGGAGGCGGCGATATCGGTGACCAGCCAGGGCTGGGGTACGCGCATCCAGATGACGTGTACCTACCACCAGGAGACGACGGGCGGCGAGCCCACCGACGGCAACGGTGACGAACTGGCGATGGTCGCCGTCGGCCGCGACGGAACGCGCATCCAGTTGGCGACGTGGATGGCGCTGGAGGGCGGAACCGCCTCGCCGGCCGGGAGCACCTCGACGCCGATTGATGAGATCGCCGCCGTGCAGGTTGTCTCAGCCGGCAGCGGGCAGGTACTGCTGCAGCGCAGTCTGTGATGTGCCCCAAGGGTTTTAAGGGATGTTAACCCGGCGCCAGCGCAGATCCAGCCGCCGGACTAGCATCGTTTGGTGCGTCAGCAAACGCAGGTCACCGGGTTCTCGGCCAGCATGACGATCGTCGCCATGGGCCTGGGTAGCGCCGTGGCCGTGGGCGACTTGAGAATCCTGGCGTCCAACATCTCTTTCGTCCGCGCGGGACTGCAATTCTCACCCAGCGCAACAATTTTCGTCTCGTCTCTGGCGACGCTGACCCTTGGCGCCTCGGTCCTCGGGGCGGGCGTCCTGGGCGACAGGTACGGGATGAAGCGGATGTTCCTCGCCGGCGCCTGGGGAGCGGTGGTGTTCGGGCTCATCGGCGCGGCCGCCCCCAACGTCGTCGTACTGATGATCGCGCGAGCATGCATCGGGGTGGCGCTAGCCTTCCTGAGCGGTCTGTCGCTGGCCATCATGAATGCGGTCTTTCCTGCCGAACGCCGTGCGGGTGCGATCGCCCTATTCCTTGCTGCGGTCTACGCCTTCAGCGTGATGCCGGCGATCGTCGGCAGTTTGCTGGCCGAGCGCATCGGTTGGCGCGCAGGCTTTCTCGTGACGCCTGTGCTCGCGATTCTGGTCGTGGTGATGACTACGCGTTATGTCCCGGAGACGCAAAGTTCGCACCGCAAGACCGACGTGCCCGGCCTGTTGCTGCTGGCCGTCGCGGTCATCGGTCTCAGCTACGGCATCTCGCGGCTTCAGAGTGGGGTGGACATCCGGGCGATAGCGCCGATTCTCGCGGGGATCCTGGCCGCCGGGGCGTTCGTGTGGTGGGAGTTGCGCTGCGACGATCCGGCGCTGGACATGCAGATCTTCCACTCGCCCCCTTTCGCCGCCATGGTGATCGCCGGTGCTGCCAACAATCTCGTCCAGGGCGGGTCGATGATCATGGTCACCTTCTACCTCGTCGGCATCCGGGACGTGTCGACCTTGGAGTTCGCTCTACTGCTCATCCCGGCCACGCTGGTATCGGCACTGGCTGCTGTCGGGGCCGGCCGGGCGGCGGCGCGCTTCGGCAACCGAGCTGTGGTGGTGGCGGGTCTGTCGGTGTTGGCGGTGAGCTTGCTGGTCCGGGTGTCGTTCAGGGTCGATACCCCGATCTTCGTCGTCGCGGCCGTGATTGCCCTCACGACGGTCGGCGGTGCGATCGTGCAGACGCCGCAGACGACGGTGATGATGTCCAGCGCGCCAGTGAATCTCGGCGGTGTGGTCTCGGCGGTGAAAGCGTCAGTGGGCGGAACCTGCTACGGCCTGGGGTCAGCGCTGTTCTCGATGTTCGGCATCATCCTCTTCATCCGCGACGCCACACCGAAGCTGGCAGGCACGGGCATCAGCACCGTGCAGGCGGGCACCATCCTGGGCGCCACAACCGATGCCCCGGACGGTGCCATCGTGGATCCCGAGCGCACGCAGTGGGTGATCTCCCAGGCCACTTCGAGCATGATCCACGCCGCGCAGACGCTGAATCTGGTCATGATGGTCATACCCGTGACGGCGGCCGCCCTTGCGATGGTGCTGCTCCGGCGCAGGGGCGCACCTGTCGAATCGCATTGAGGCGTCTACGAATCGGGTTGTGCGAATCAGTGCAGTGGGTGGGCGACCTCGTCACGCGGCATCCGCGCCGCTGTTAGGGCGATCGCGGCCAAGACGACCGGGACGATTCCCGCGGCTCCGAAGATGATCTGCACCGGCAGCACCTTCGACAGGGGACCCGCAACGGCCATCGACAGCGGCATGAACGACAACGAGACGAAGAAATCGAGGCTGGACACCCGGCCGAGCATCTCCGTCGGCACCCGCCGCTGCAGCAATGTGCCCCAGATGACCATGCCCGCACCACTGGCGAACCCCACCACGAACATTGCCGTCGACATCACCGGGAACGACGATGTCGCGCCGACGACAGCCAGCGGAAGCGAGCCGAGGGACCACAGCAGCATCATCACCGTCAGGTAGCGGCGCGGTAGCGGCCGCGACGACACCGCCAGCGCACCGAGTGCGCTGCCGAGCCCGTATGCGGCGAGGACGAAACCGTACATCTGCTCGCCGTGCGCGAACCGCTCGCGGGCGATGAACGGCAGCAGCACCTCCATCGGGCCGAGCGCCAGGAGCACCCACATGCTGGCGAACAGCAGAGTCCACAGCAGCCACCGAGTCCGCACCACGAACAGAAATCCGTCGCGTAAATCGGCCAGTGGATGCGGTTTTGTGCTCTCGGCCTCGGTGACGACGTGCTCGTCGTGCTCAGGGCGCATGGCCACCAACAGGACCAGGCCCACCGCGAATAACGCTGCCACCGTCGCGCTACCCCACGCCGGGAACGTCGCCCCGACCAGCACGCCGGCGAACGCGGGCCCGATCGCCTGTCCGAGGGTGGGACGAATCGTCCCCTCAATCCCGTTGGCCGCCAACAGATGTTGCGGCGGCAGGATGCGTGGCAGGTAGGCGCTGTAGGCAGGGAAGAAGAAGGCCGCTCCGGCACCGAGCACCGTGGACGCGACGGCCATGTGCCACAGCCGCAACGAGCCGAGCATGCCGAGTGCGGCCACCGCACCGACGGCGGCGAGGTTGACCGCCTCGACGACGATGATGATTGCGCGCTGCGGCACCCGGTCGGCCACGATTCCGCCGACCAGGATGAAGGCCAGCATGCCTCCCGCGAGGCACGCCGCGACGAACGACAATGCGGCGGGATCGTCGGCCAGCGCGATGACCTGCAACGCCATCACCACGGTCCACATGCCCTCGGCGAAGATGAAGATCGACACCGCGGCGATCAGCAGCCGGAACGCGCGGAAGTGAAATGGTGCGAGCACGCGCCAACCGCCGGGTGTCCGCACCGGCTGTTCGACATCCAACGGCGTACTCACTTCCCCATGGTTGCCGACCGACCACCGCAGAGTCGAATGATTATCGCCAGTCAGGACAGAGCGTCTAGCCGTGCTGACCCACGTGCGGGCGATGTCGCCCGTGACCACCACGAGGCGAGCAGGATCACTGAGCCGGCCCAGGCGGCGCCGAGCAGCCAGCCCGCCAGCACATCGGTGACGAAGTGCACCCCCAGATAGCAGCGGGAGAACCCGATCAGCCCGATCATCCCGATCGTTGCTGCCCACACCGCCACCTGGGCGGGCCACCGTCTCACCGCCCAACGGCACAGCATCCAGGCGCCGAGCAATCCGACGGCGGCCGCGCCGGTGGCATGACCCGACGGGAACGAAAAGCCATTCACCGGCATCACCGCGTACGGCAATGCCGGCCGCTGACGGCCTACCAAGGTCTTGGCGATCACGATCACCACCGCGATCCCGCCGCCGCCGGCCACACCGACGACAACCGGCACCCACGACCTGGCCAACGCTGCGGCCACCACGCACACCAGCACGAGCCAGACCGTCTGCGCATCCGTATTGCCCAATCGGGTCACTCCCAGAAGGACTTTGGTCAGCCACACCTCGCGATGCCCGGCCAGCCAGTGCGCGATCGAGTTATCGAACTGTGCAAAGCCCTCGCCCTCGAGCACGTCGTCCAGCAGTGCGGTGAACCCCACCGCCAGCGCTCCCACCAGGAGCACACCGGCCACACCGGCTGCCATGGCCGCACCGCTGATCCCCAACCGAGTCCGCAACCGCGCTGCCGCCGCATCCAGACGCCCTGGAATGAAACGCAATACCCGCTCGACGAACCGAAGTCGACTCCAGTCCAACGGGTTCCGCGCCAACCCCACCGACACCATCGCCAGCACGACGAGGAAGACAACTACACCCCAGCCGACCGGCCCGATCCCGGCCAGCCCCACGTTCATGCCAGCGCCCACGTCGATAATCCAGTCAGGACTCGGGTCGGGCATGCCGATGATCGGTCCGCCGCAGGGCGGTCAATGCGCGCATCCCGTGGTAGACCGCCAGCGCGGCGATCGAACCGAGCGCGATGCCGGTGAACGTGAGATCGCCCCAGCGCCAGGTGAAGTCGGCGATGCCGACGACCAGTGCCACGGCGGCGGTCATCTGATTGATCGGATTACTGAAATCCACGTGGTTGCTCAGCCAGATCCGGATGCCCAGCACGCCGACGAGGCCGTAGAGCGCGACGGTGGCTCCGCCGAGCACACCGGAGGGTACCGCCGAAATGGTGGCGCCGACCTTGGGGCACAGCGCCAGCAACACCGCCGTCGTGCCGGCGACCCAGTAGGCGGCCGTCGAGTACACCCGGGTGGCCGCCATCACGCCGATGTTCTCGGCGTAGGTGGTGGTGGCCGAACCGCCGCCGAATCCGGCCAGCACGGTGGCGACACCGTCGCCGACCAGCGCTCGCCCGATGAGCGGATCGGTGTCGACGCCGGCCAGTTGTCCGACTGATTTCACATGCCCGATGTTCTCGGCGACCAAGGCGATCACCGCGGGCAGGAACATCGGCAGCACCGCGAGGTGCAACGTGGGCGTCTGGAACGTCGGCAGGCCCACCCACCCGGCGGCGGCGATCCCTGACGTGTCGACATCGCCGAGAGTGAGCGCCAGCACATAACCGGCGGCCACTGCGATGAAGATCGCCAGCCTGCCCACCATGCCGCGGAAGAAGGCCAGCACCGCCAGCAGCAGCGCCAGGGTGACGATTCCCAGCAGCGGCCCTTTTTCGAAATTCGCCTTGGCCGACGGCGCGAGGTTGAACCCGATCAGGGCGACGATCGCACCGGTCACCACGGGAGGCAGCGTGACCTCGATCCAGTGCGTTCCAACCAGTTGAACGCTCGCGCCGATGGCGACCAGTAGCACCCCGACCGCCACCAACCCGCCCAGAGCGCTTCCGGCTCCGTGCGCTGCGGCAGCGGCGGTGACGGGTGCGACCAC
>JBAXUD010000211.1:0-6108 GCA_037129875.1 Mycobacteriaceae bacterium | reverse complement strand
ACCAGTCGGTGGCGCACCACGTCGGCGCTGGTGAGTTCACAGAAGTGGATGTCGTCGATACCGGTGAGGATGTCCATGGCCGCACGCAGACCCGAGCGTGCGCCACCGGGCAGATCGACCTGTGTGATGTCGCCCGTGACAACGATTCTGGAGCCGAAGCCCAGCCGGGTGAGGAACATCTTCATCTGCTCGGCCGTGGTGTTCTGCGCCTCGTCGAGGATGATGAAGGAGTCGTTCAGGCTGCGTCCCCGCATGTACGCCAAGGGTGCCACCTCGATCACCCCGGCACCCAGCAGCTTCGGGATGGCCTCGGCGTCCATCATGTCGTGCAGCGCGTCGTACAGCGGCCGCAGGTACGGGTCGATCTTCTCGCTGAGCGTGCCCGGCAGAAAGCCAAGGCGCTCACCGGCTTCCACCGCGGGGCGGGTCAGGATGATCCGGGAGACCTGCTTGGTCTGCAGTGCGTTGACCGCCTTGGCCATGGCCAGGTAGGTCTTGCCGGTGCCGGCCGGACCGATGCCGAAGACGATGGTGTTGGTGTCGATCGCGTCGACATAGCGCTTCTGGTTGAGCGTCTTGGGCCGGATCGTCTTGCCGCGCCGGGACAGAATGTCCAGACTCAGCACTTCTGCGGGTGAGGCGTTATCGGCACCGGAGATCATGGCCACACTGCGGCGCACCGCGTCCGGAGACAGCACCTGACCGCCGGCAACGATGGCGATGAGTTCGGAGAGCACCTGTTCGGCCAGCGCCACGTCGGAGGCGGAACCGGAGAGGTTGACGAAGTTACCGCGAACGTGAACTTCGGCGGCCAGACTGGATTCGAGTGCGCGAAGGTTTCCGTCCGCTGAACCCAGCAGGCCAACGACGAGGTCGGGCGGAACAGTCATGCTGCTGCGTACCTGCGTGGCAGTGCTCGTTTCGCGGGGCGTCAGTTCGATGCCTGCTTTCTGGGGTTTTGCGACGATTTCCCCCGATTCTACCGATCGATCGACCACCGGGCGGTGAGAACACCCAACGCACCGAGGGCCACCGCCGCGGCTGTGGACGTCCGCAACACCGTGGGACCGAGCCGGACCGGGTGCGCTCCTGCGGCCGACAGCACATCAAGCTCGCCGTCGCCGACACCGCCCTCCGGCCCGACGATCAGGATGATCGATTCAGCCTGCGCCACAGCCAGATCCGCCAGCGGGCGATCGGCCGACTCGTGCAGCACCAGAGCCAGGGCACCGGCGCCGGTCCGTTCGGCCAGCATCGAACACAACTGGGGCGTCGACACCGGCCCGTCGACACCGGGAATCCAGGGGCGCCGGGACTGCCGCGCCGCCGACCGGGCGACCGCTTGCCAGCGCCGCAGGCCCTTGGCCGCGCGGTCACCGTCCCAGCGGGCCACGCACCGCTGCGCCTGCCAGGCGATGAAGGCGTCCGCACCGGCCTCGGTGGCCAGTTCGACGGCCAGTTCGGAGCGCTCCGACTTCGGGATGGCCTGCACCACCGTCACCGGCGGGGCGGGACGGGGCGCGGTGCGGCGCGAGGTCACCCGCGCGGTCAGGGTGCGCTTGTCGGCGTTCTCCACGACGCAGTCGGCCACGGTGCCCGCGCCGTCGGAGATCACCAGCGACTCCCCCGGGCGGACTCGCCGCACGGTGGCGGCGTGGAAGCCCTCGTCACCGTCGATCACAGCAAGGTCGCCGATCGCCGGAACGTTCTCGGCGAAGAAAAGAGCGGCGGCCACCAGCGGGGCGAATGTTCAGCGGCCGGTGAAGGTTTCGCGCAGCCGGCTGAACAGGCCGCCACCGCCCGACTGCGTGGTGGTGGCGCGCGTCATCTTGACGGCAACTCGTTCGGTGCTGCGGCTCTTGGCCTCGGTGAACAACTCCTGCGTGCGGGCGTCCAGCTTGGTCGGCACCAGCACCTCGATATGGGCGTGCAGGTCACCGCGCGCCTCGGACCGCAGCCGAGGCATGCCGTGGCCGCGCAGCGTGGTCACCGCCGAAGGCTGGGTGCCCGCAGCGATGGTGATCTCGGTGGGGCCGTCGAGAATGCCCTCGACGCTCACCGAGGTGCCCAGTGCGGCGTCGACCATCGGGACGGTGATGGAGCAGTGCAGGTCGTCACCGTCGCGGACGAAGAAGTCGTGCGGCTGCTCGTGGACTTCGACGTACAAGTCGCCTGCGGGGCCACCGCCGGGACCGACCTCGCCCTGGGCGGCCAACCGGATCCGCATACCGTCGCCGACACCGGCAGGGATCTTGACGCTGATCTCCCGGCGGGCGCGAACGCGGCCGTCCCCGCCACAGCGCTGACACGGATTGGGAATCACTTCGCCCACACCCGCGCAGGTCGGACAGGGGCGGGAGGTCATGATCTGGCCCAGCAGCGAGCGTTGCACACTCTGGACCTCGCCGCGGCCGCCGCAGATGTCGCAGGTGACCGGCGTGGAGTTTGCGTGGGTTCCCCGGCCCTGGCAGAGGTCACACAGCACGGCGGTGTCGACGGTGACCCCTTTGGTGACCCCGGTGGCGCAGTCGCTGAGAGTCAGCCGCATCCGCAGCAGCGAGTCCGATCCCGCGCGGACCCGCGACGCCGGTCCGCGTGCCCCGCCGCCGCCGAAGAACGCCTCGAAAACGTCACCGAGACCGCCGAATCCTGCGAACCCGCCGCCTGAGCCGGCCGAAGCCAGCGGGTCGCCGCCGAGGTCGACGATGCGGCGCTTCTCCGGATCCGACAACACCTCGTAGGCGGCGCTGATCTCCTTGAACCGCTCGCCTTCGTCGGGGTTGATATCGGGGTGCAGTTCGCGGGCAAGCTTGCGGTAGGCGCGCTTGATCTCCGCATCGCTGGCGTTCCTGCCCACTCCCAGCAGCCCGTAATAGTCGCGTGCCACGCCTGACCTCTTTCGTCCGCTCCGCGCTCAGCCGGCGCGGTTGCCCAGAACCTCACCGATGTACATCGCAACCGCGGCGACGTTGGCCATCGTCCCGGGATAGTCCATCCGGGTCGGGCCCACCACGCCCATGCCGCCGTAGACCGTTCCCGAGCTGCCGTAGGTGGTCGTCACCAGCGAAGTGCCGACCATCTGCTCGGCTTCGGTCTCGTGACCGATGCGCACCGTCACCTTACCGGCCTCCTGTTGGGCGGCCAGCAGGCGCAGAACGACGACCTGCTCCTCCAGCGCCTCCAGAACCGATCGCAGCGAGCCGCCGAAATCGGCGGTGTTGCGGGTGAGGTTGGCGGTGCCGCCCAGCAGCAGCCGCTCCTCGCTGTGCTCGACGAGCGACTCCAGCAGCACGGTGGCAGACCGGCCCACGGCATCGGTGAAGGCGCCGCCCTGACCCCCCACGTCGTTGAGCTGACTGGCCAGGTCGGCGACCGCGACCGAGGCCGCCGAGAGCTTCTTGCCCTCCAGCGCCTGGGCCAGGACGTCACGAAGTTGACTCAATTGGTGTTCGTCGATGGTGTCGCCGAGCTCGACGATGCGCTGATCGACCCGCCCGGAGTCGGTGATGACCACCATCAGCAGCCGCGCCGGAGTCAGGGCCACCACTTCGAGGTGGCGCACCGTCGATGCGGACAATGTCGGGTACTGAACGACGGCGACCTGCCGGGTCAGCTGCGCCAGCAGGCGCACCGCGCGGCGCAGCACGTCGTCGAGGTCGACGCCGGATTCCAGGAACGTCAGGATCGCGCGGCGCTCAGAGGACGACAGCGGCTTGACGTCGTGGATCCGGTTGACGAATTCGCGGTAGCCCTTTTCGGTCGGCACCCGCCCTGAGCTGGTATGCGGCTGAGCGATGTAACCCTCGGCCTCGAGCACCGCCATGTCGTTGCGGACGGTGGCGCTGGAGACGCCGAGGTGGTGACGCTCGACGAGAGCCTTGGAGCCGATCGGCTCCTTGGTGGCGACGAAGTCGGCGACGATGGCCCGCAGCACCTCGAAGCGGCGATCATCGGCACTTCCCATCAACGCACCTCCTCCGGTTCCTCACCATTTTACGGGTTCGGAGCAGCAGGATTAGCACGCCAGGCCGACGAGTGCCACCGCCGGGAGTCCGGCGGTGGCAGCGGGCGGGCGTACGGGTCAGCCGGCCAGGGCGATCATCGGCGGGAGGATGCCCTTGCCGTATCCGGGCAGCCAGGCCGAACTGTTCAGCGTCCCGTTGGGAGTGCGGGGGGTCGGCTTGGCGTGCAGCGACGTGTGGCCTTGTTTGTGGCATACCTTCGCGGCACCGCTTTCCCGGCATTGAGCGGGGTTGGTGGTGGCGCCGGCCGCGGGTGCCAGTGCGATGGCACCGGCGGCAGCTGCGGCGAGAAGCGGAGCGAGGTAGCGAACGGCGTTGTTCATGGTTGGCACTTCCTTCTAGTGGGAAGTCCGACCGGCGGTTGATGTTTCGCCGTCAGGACCCTGTGCCAATGACGCTACAGATACACGAAGTTCAAATCACGATTTTCATATGGTAGGCATAGAAACCGGTGCCGACGGCAGCTGAACGGTGAAAACCGTTCTCCCCGGTCGGGATTCGGCGAACACCTCGCCGTTATGCGCCTCGACGATCGAGGCGACGATTGCCAGCCCGAGGCCGGTGGATCCCATTTCCCGCGAGCGCGCCTTGTCGGCGCGCACGAAACGGCCGAACAGGTTGGGCATGATCGCCTCGGGAATGCCGGGGCCGTCGTCGCTGACGGCCAGTTCCACAACCGCCTGCCCGGCATCGCCCCGGGTGGAGACCGCGGAGGTCACCGTGACTCCGGCCGGGGTATGAATCCGGGCGTTGGCCAGGAGATTGGCGACGAGTTGTTGCAGCCGCACCCGGTCGCCGCGGACCCACACAGCATGGTCAGGCAGATCCGCCAGGAAATGATGATCCGGTGCGCTCACCGCGGCGTCATTGACCGCATCGGCCACCAGGTCGCAGATGTCGAGATCCTCGAGTTGGAGGTCCTGGCCCTCGCCGAGTCGCGACAGCAGCAGCAGATCTGACACCAGCGTCGACATCCGTTGCGACTCGGCCTCGATCCGGGCGAGCGAATACTCCGTCATCGGCGGCAGCATGTCGCTCTCCTGCCGGGTCAGCTCCGCATAGCCGAGGATGGCCGCCAGCGGGGTCCGAAGTTCGTGGCTGGCGTCGGTGAGGAACTGTTTGGTATTGCGATCGGTCTCCGCCATCTTCGTCAGCGTCGAATCGACGTTGTCCAGCATCTGATTCAGGGTGTGTCCCACGACGCCCACCTCGGTGTCCGGGTCGGTATCGCGTTCGTCGACCCGGGCGGTGATCCGGTACTGCGCGGCATCGAGGGGCAGCGCGGCGACGCCACCGGCGATCGCGGCTACGCGGCGAAGCGGTTGGAGCGAGTTCCGCACGAGGACCACGGTCCCGCCGGCGGCGGCCAGTAACGCCAGCAGCGCGATCCCGCCGACGATGAGAGCGTTGCGGTTGAAGGTGGCGTTGGCGTCATCAACCGAGACCGCCGAGACCAGTCGCACCCCGCCGCCGACTTCGCGACTGCCTACCTGATGAAGACCGAGGCCGGCCAGCCGCACGGTGCGGGGGTCCGCGCCTGCCCAGCTGATCTTCTCCAGATCGGACATCACCTCGGCCGGCGGGGCCGCGGGTTCGCCGTCGGTGAAGATCGCGGCAAAGCCCACCTTGCCGTCGCGCACCACCGCGATGACGGTGCCGGGGGGCTGCCCGGGGAATGCCCCGAGGTCAGCTGCCGCGACGGCTCCCGCTTCCGGCTTGGCGACTGCCAGCTTGGCCTTCGCGTAGGAATAGTTGAACGCGGCAAGCGAATTGGCCACCTGACTGTTGAGCAGGTGGACCATCTCGTTGCGGAGACTGATCTCGGCGATCACGCCCACGGCGAGCACCGCAGCGGTGACAATTCCGCACACCCCGATGACAAGCTGCCGGCGCAGCGATCGCGGTGACCACCACCGCCGGCTCTGGATCATTGCGGCGGTCGCAACATATATCCCACGCCTCGCGCGGTGTGGATCATCGGCTCGCGGCCTGCGTCGATCTTGCGGCGCAGGTAGGAGATGTAGAGGTCGACGACGCTGGTGCGGCCGCCGAACCCGTAATTCCAGACCCGGTCGAGGATTTCAGT
>JBAXUD010000210.1:0-6124 GCA_037129875.1 Mycobacteriaceae bacterium | reverse complement strand
GAACCAGTACCGGTCGATCACCACCCGGGGTTGCGGCGAACCACAGTTCACCCCTTTGCATCCGCCCAGTCCGCCCAGTCCTCCGCGGGTCCCCAGTCTGCGATGTCGGCGAGTGCTTTCTCGCTGTCCGTCACGGGCTGCACCTCATAGGCCCGAGCCTCGAGCTCGGCGGCTAGCGCAGACAAGTGTCGTCGCAGCGCAGCGCGCAGCAGCTCAGACCGGTCCATGTGCAGCCTGCGTGCCCACAGCTCGATTTCCGCCGCATCATCGTCGTTCACACGGAAGCTCAGCATCGTCATACAAAAAGCCTAGCTTGTATGACAGACACGTGCGGGTTCGAGGCGCCGGTCCGGCTGGGCTCATCGCCTACCCGCAACAAGGCCGCCTAACCGCTAGGGCTGCACCAGGATTCGGATCGGGTTGCCGTCGGCCCGCTCGAGCATGTCGATCCCGTCGCGGATGTCCTCGAGCGGGATGACGCGGCTTATCGAGCGGGAAAGGTCCAGGCGCCCCAGCGATACCAGCTTGGCCAGTGTCTCGATGTCGGCGTTCTGATACCCCAGATGGCCCAGGACCTGCTTCTTGGTCAGTCCGAACATCGAAGTGGGCCCAACCGTGGGGCAGTCGGCACTCATTCCGACGCTCACCAGGCGGCCGCCCACCGTCAGGCAGTCCAGCGCCTGCTCGAAAGTGACTGCGCGCCCGACGGCGTCGAAGGCGACGTCGAGCTTGCGCCCGGCGGTGATCTCGTCGATCCGGTCCTTGAGCTCCGGGTCGCGGGAGTCGAATGCGAAGTCGGCGCCCAGATCCAGCGCCCGGTCCCGCACCGCCGGGTTGATGTCGATGGCGATGATCGGAGCCGCGCCCACCAGCCGGGCCAGCTGCACGATGTGGGTGCCGACCCCGCCCACTCCCCACACCCCGACGGACTCGCCGATGCCGACCTTCCCGGTGCGGACCACCGCCCCGTACGGGGTGGACACCGCGTCGGCCAGGATCGCCGCCTGTTCCAGTGGAACGTTGTCGGGCACACGGGTCAGCCCCGCAGCCAGCGCCACGGTGTATTCCGCCCACGCGCCGTCGTAGGCGAACGCCATGATCTGCATCTGCAAACAGTTGGCCATATCCCCGCGCCGGCAGTTCGGGCAGTCGCCGCACGGCCGTCCTGCCGCGACCACCACCCGGTCGCCCTCGGACCATCCCGTGACGTCCGGACCCAGCTTCGCGATGGTCCCCGAGGCCTCGTGGCCCTGGATCACCACTGGCCGCTGGGCAGGGAAGGTCCCGTTGATCAGGCTCAGGTCGGAGTGGCAGATTCCACAGAAAGCCACCTTGACCAGAACCTCACCGGGCCCCGGTTCCGGGATCGGGACATCCTCGACCACAACGGTTTTGGTGTCGGAGTAGAAGCGTTCCGCGCGCATCGTCGCAGGAAGCATCTCAGTCATCGGGATCCCCTCTCTTTCGCACTCAACCTACGCGCAGGCTCGATAGAGTGGCAGTCATGGCCTGGCTGCGGCAACGAGACGGGGTGACCTGCGGCCCAAGTGTCGCGGTCATGGCCGGGGCGCTGCTCGACGGTGACTATGGTGCGCAACTGTTCTCGGGGCGCGACGAGCGGGCCCAGCAGTGGTTCGCCGCCGAGCAGGGCCGCGTTCACCGCGCCGTCAATGTGGTGTGGCCACGGGCGCTGGGCACCACGCCGGCCGGGATGGCACGGGCGATCACCGCACGCAGCACGTCGCGGGGCGCGCGATACCGGTGGCGGCCGGCCCGCCGCGGCGACACATTGGCCGACGTGAGTGCCGCGCTGGTCGCGGGATGGCCGGTGGCGATGCTGATCGGAGCGCGAATACCCCGGCACTGGGTGCTGTTCACCGAAATCAGCGACTCGGCGCTGCGGTGCTACGAACCTTCGTCGGGTCGGCTGCACGCGGTCGCGGCCGACGAGGTACGCGAGGCGAGACTGCAGGGCCTGGGCTTTCCCCGGCCGTTCGCCTTCGTCCTGCCCGACCTGCCCGCGGGCGGGTGAATGTTCAGGCGCCGCTGCTCAGCAGGGCGATCGACGCGGCGACCGCCGGCTCGACGATCCCGGTCACCTCGGATCCGTCTTCGACGGTCTGCGCGGTGAGCTCCCGCAGGCCTCCGACCAGGATGACGGCGACCGTCGGCGACAGCGGCGCCAGTCCGGCGCGCCGGAAACCCGGGCCGGTGCTCAATTCGACGATCATCGCGGCGAGCCTGCCGAATCCCCGGCGCAACATCGGCCGGGCCGCCTCCCCGAGCGCCGGCAGCTCGCGGATCCAGCTGAGGGTGACGGCGGGGTTCGCGTCGATGGTGGCGACGTAGGCCGCGACGGCCTGGCGTACCTGTTGCTGCCAGGCGGCATCGGGATCGACCGCTGCCCGCACCGCATCGACGAGTCCCTCGTTGTTGGCGGTCAGTAGCTCGACGAAGCACTCCTCCTTGGTGGAGAAGTGGTCGTAAAACGTCCGTTTGGAGGTGCGGGCGCACCGGACGATGTCGGCCACGGTGGTCTCGCGGTAGCCGCGCTCCTCGATACACGCTGCGAGCCCATCGAGTAACCGGCGGCGAAAATCGGGCACGGAATCCGGGTGGGGGGACTTCTCGGCTACCGGTGTACTCACCCCAGTCCTTCCTGGAGCCAGTCTTGTCAGGCCCTGGTACCGAAGGGTACCGTACAGGGCACGCCAGTGGTACACCCCGGTACCGCGCGAGTAGGGAGTCTCGATGACACCGGCCGCCGACCTGCAGATCGCCGAAGCCCCGACGTTGCCTCCCGCCCCGCAGGCGCCACGGGCGTTGGTGGGTCTGGCGTTCACCACGGCCCGTCGGCGCACCGTCGCGTGGCTGAGCCGCACCTACGGCCCGGCCGTCACCCTGCGGATCCCGGTGTTCGGCGACGCCGTCATGGTGTCCGACCCGGTGCTGGCCAAGCAGGTGTTCATGACCAGTCCCGAAGTGCTGCAGAACATCCAGCCCAACTTGAGCCGCATACTCGGCGCAGGGTCGGTGTTCGGCCTTGAGGGCGCCGCTCACCGCCGCCGGCGCAAGCTGCTGACCCCGCCGTTCCACGGCAAGAGCATCGCCGCCTACGAGCGCATCGTCGAAGAGGAAACGATGCGCGAAATGGCTTCCTGGCCCGAGGGAACCGAGTTCGCCACGCTGGAACCGATGTCAAGAATCACCCTCAACGTCATCCTGCGTGCGGTCTTCGGCGCGGACGGCACCGAGTTGCAGCGTCTGCGCGAACTGCTGCCCACGTGGGTCACCCTCGGTTCGAGGCTCGCCATGTTCCCCACCCCGACCATTGCGCCGGGCCGCTGGGGTCCGTGGGGGCGGCTTGCCGCCTACCGGCGCACCTACGACTCGCTGGTGGACAACCTGATTGCCCGTGCCCGCCAGGATCCGAACCTGGCAGACCGCACCGACGTGCTGTCGCTGTTCCTGCGCAGCACCTACGACGACGGCACCACGATGACCCGAGGTGAGATCGGCGACGAGTTGTTGGCACTACTGGCCGCCGGGCACGAGACCACCGCGTCGACGCTGGCGTGGGCATTCGAGCGGATCTCGCGCCATCCGCAGGTGCTGGAGCGCCTGGTGACCGAGGCACCCGGCGAAGACAACAGCTATCGGCAGGCCACCATCTTCGAGGTTCAGCGCAACCGCACGGTCATCGACTTCGCCGGCCGCAATGTCGCCGCACCCATGTACGAACTCGGTGAGTATCGACTGCCGCAGGGCTTCTCGATCCTGGTGAGCCTGCTCCAGCTACATCGCGACCCGAACGTCTATCCCGATCCGGAGCGGTTCGACCCGCAGCGCTTCCTCGACGACAAGCCGAGCACGTACTCATGGGTGCCCTTCGGCGGGGGCACCCGTCGCTGCGTCGGCGCGGCCTTCGCCAACATGGAGATGGACGTGGTGCTGCGTACCGTGTTGCGGCACTTCACAATTCGCACCACATCAGCCCGGGGGGAGAAGTGGCACCATCGCGGTGTCGCCTTCACGCCGAAGAAGGGCGGACGCGTCGTCCTTCACCGCAGGACTGAGACCCTCGGCTGAGTTGGTGGTTGCCTTTGGCGCAACCCCTCAGTTCACACGAACGGGTTGGTGTACTCGACTTCGGGGTGATTCGTCGGAACGATCGAGGGGAGCAGGGGGATGTTTCCCAGCAGCGTCGTGAATTGGAAAGAGTTGAGATTGACGCCATTTTGGGGAATGACGGAGTCGGTGATCCCGAACCCGTTGCCGAAGTCGATGAAGTTCATCACTGTGCCGACCGGAGGCACCGTCAGCGGAGTCGTGCCAACGTCACCAGAAGTGACCTTGGTGATCAGGATCGCTTTGCTGTGAGTGCCCGTGGTGCCGTCCCACTGGCTTTGGACGTCGGCGTCGACGGTCCCGATCTTTCGTCCCAGGAAGTCGTAGACATCGAACTGCTGGTAACCCTGAGTCTGCATGTCGCGGGGCGGCAGGCCGTTCACCCCGACGGGCGTCTCGACGGAGGTGGCGACGAACTTCTGGCCGCCGGGGGCGATCAGAGGCTTCATAGCGGGCTCGCGGGATGCATTGAAGGAGACCTGCGGAATGGGCAGACCCGAAAGATCTGTCACACCCTTCGCCGTGGCGAACTTGAGTGAGATCACGTCGCCAGACTGCGCGGGCATCGATGAGTAGAGCAGCCAGACCTTGTCGCTACCGAAGTACGCGACGTTGTAGACCGTGCCGACCGGCGGGGTCTGCCCGGGATTTGTGCCGATGTTGGTTCCGTCGTTGCCGGTGACGCGAATCGCCTGGGTATAGATGCCCAGCGTGTCCGACGTGGTGGTGAATAAGCCGTCGAAGCTGCCGACCTGACTGCCGTTGGAGTCGTAGACGCCGAATTTCTGGCTTGCTTGCACGCTGTTGAACCCTGGCAGCAGCCCGATCGTCGCGGTGATCTTCTCGGCCTCTGGATCAGCGGGCGCGATGCTGAAGCCTCCGGTGATGTCCATCGGCCTGTTGTCGAAGGTCCGGTCGGCGATGCCCTTTGACGCGTCGTAGGTGAGCGGCAGGGGAATGGAGCCGAAGACCGTGTTCAGTTTGACCGAAACCTTGTCCCCGGTCGGCGAGGGCATCGACGAGTAGCTCAGCCCGACTGGGCCCAGTGAGAAGTCGGAGATGAACGATCCGACCGGGGGCGTCTGCCCCGCTTCGGTCCCCACGTTTGTCCCGTCGTTAGAGGTGACGAGCATCTGCACGTATTTGGAGCCAATGGAGGTGGGGTCACCCGACGTCACAAGAGCGCTGAAGCTGCCGACCGCTTCTCCGGTGTTCGGGTCGACGAGGTTGAAGTCCTGTCTGCCCTGCAGCATATTCGGCTGACCCGGCCAATACGCCCACCGTCCGGTGAAGGAGTCGATGATCTCGACGGAATCGGGGACCACGCCGAAGCCGTTCAACACCAGCGTCGGGGTGGCCGTCGTGCTGGCCGCGGCGGCGCCGGTGGCGGCGGCCAAGGGCTGACGCCGCGCCGCCGCGAGGAGCAGCCAGTTGACGGGGGAGTCGGCCTGCGGCGCGAACGGCGAGTTCGCGGAGAAGGTGTCAACCAATCGGGTGACGACGGAGTTGATCACGGTCGAGATGTGATTGGCCACGTTGGCAAAGACCGTCGGAAAAACGACAGACGGTGTCACCGCGTTAGAGGTGACGGTCAGCTTCGGTGCCACCGCCGTCTTGATGGTCTCGACGAAGGACGTCGCGGTTTGCGTCGCCGCGGGGGCCGGTGTCGTCACGGCCTCCACCGGTGCCACGGAGGCCGCAGGCGCCGGGGATGCCACCGGGGCAACCGGCGCGGAATCGGCGGCACTGGGGGCGACGGCGGGCGAGTCGTTGTTGGCCTTCGCGGCAGCCGGGCTGGGGCTGAGGTCAGCCGACTGCTGCGGGGCGGCCTCCGCCGAGTCGCTTGTGCGGCGCGGAGTCAGGGCGCGCTGCAACGCGTCAGCGAGGTTCGGGGCGCCGGCGTCGGGCGAGGACTGGCTGCCAGTCGATGACGACTCCGGCGTGCGGGCCCCCGAATGCGCTCCGTGCCCTCGCGCCGCAGGGGTGCTGGAGCCGG
>JBAXUD010000021.1:0-16361 GCA_037129875.1 Mycobacteriaceae bacterium | reverse complement strand
CCGTCGGTAAACTCAGGCCGTGACTTTGCAACAGCACGGGCCTGACGAGGCAGAGCTGGGCATAGTCACTCCCGAACCCAGAGCCGAGCACCGGCCGCAGCTGCGGTCCGATGCGACCCGCGTGCTGGCGGTTTTCCTGGCGTTCACGCTCGGAGCGGTGCTGTCGTGGGAATCGTTCGGCTCCACCATGGGGCCGTCCTTCTTCTACCCTTCCGCGGGAGTCACCGCTGCCGCCCTGATGCTGTGCCGCCGCGCCCTCTGGCCGGCAATCGCCGCTGCAGTCATCGCCGCCGAATTACTGGTCGACTCCGTATACGGGAACCCTCTGGCACTGTCGGTCGCATTCGCAGCGTCCAACGTGGTGGAACCGATTATCGGGGCTTCGCTGGTACTGGCTTGGTGCGGCGGCCGGCCCGATCTGCGGAATCGCCGGGACTTCGTCCGCTTCATCGTGGGAGCCTGCGTTGCCGGGCCGTTCGTCGGCGGGCTGATCGGGGGAACCGCCAGTTCTGTCATGGACGGACTTCCCTGGGTCCAAGCGATGCTGGCGTGGTGGTTGGGCGATGGCCTCGGCGTTCTGGTCATGGCGTCGCCGATCCTGTTGTGGACCACCCAGTTGTCCATCCTGCGGCGGCGCCCCTGGGACACGGCCGCCGTCCTGGTGCTCACCACGCTGCTGACGGCCGTTACCTTCTGGAACAACCACGCCCCGGCGATCCTGCTCCTGCCGCTGCTTGCGTGGGCGGCGTTCCGGGTCGACATGCTCGGCGCGGCAATCGCCGGAGCGCTGGCGGCCTTCCTGATCAACATCATGTCGACCCGCGGGGAGGGGCCGTTCAGCCACGACCGCGACCTGTGGCCCACCGGCCAGGTGGTCCTGACTCAGCTCTACATCGCGGTGATCGTGGTGGTCGCCATGCTGATCGCTCAGGAGGCCGCTGCGCGGGTGCGCGCTGTGCAGGGACAGGAGGCCGAGCGCTGGCAGCGGATGCGACTGGAGTCTTTTGCGTTGCTGGCCCGTCAGTTGTCCGCCGCGCTGACCCCCGGCGACATTGGCCAGGCGCTGACGGACCAGGTGATCAACGAGGCAGGCGCAACTGCGATGGTCCTCGGCTTGGTCAGCCCTGATGGCCGCAAACTGGAGTGGGTCGCCGGGGCCGGATTCCCGCAGGCGATGATCGACGAGTACGGCAGCGGTGTCGCCTTGAGTGAACCCAGCGTGGCCGCCGACGCGATCCGGAGCGGCAAGCCGATCGTGATCCGCACCGTTTCGGAGTACGCCGACGTCTACCCCGACAGGGCGCACTGGTTGAGGCTCAGCGGTGTCGAATCGATGGTGGGCTGGCCGCTGGCCGCCGGCGGGGACCCCTTCGGTGTGTTGCAGTTGGTCTGGTCCGATCCCCAGCCGCTGGACACGGCACAATTGGCCTACGTCTCGGCGGTCTCCGCGATGGTGAGTCAGGCACTTGTCCGCGCGCGGATTTACGCCGACGAACACACGCGTGCAGCGATGCTGCACTCGCTGGCCCAACCCGTCGCCCGGGTCGACGTCGTCGGCCTTGAGTACAGCGCCCTGTACAAGCCCGCAGATGCCGCGCATGCGCTGGGCGGGGACTGGTACACCGTGATGGCGCTCCCGGACGGCCGGACCTATCTGGCCATCGGTGACGTCATCGGACACGGACTTCTGACCGTCGAAGATATGGCGCAGTTGCGCAGCGCCGGCAACGCCTACGCCCATCAGGGGCTACCGGCCGCGCAGGTGCTCGCCGAATTGAATCGCTTCGCTGCGCATCAAATCCGGGGTGAGTTCGCCACCAACCTAGTGGCGATCTTCGACCCCCAGGACTCCTCGCTGTCCTACAGTTCGGCCGGGCATCTGCCGGCAATTCTGCGGCGGGCGGCCACTGGTGAGGTTGTCCGGCTCTCCGAGGCATCGGGACCGATCATGGGGCCGTTCGCCGATTCCGTCTACGTCCAGAGCACCGTTGCCGTCGAACCCGGCGACGTCCTGGTGATGTACACCGACGGACTGGTGGAGCACTTCGACGAGGACCTCCAGACGGGAATCGCCCATCTCGAGCAGGTGATCGCCGCGTGGCCCCCGGAAGCACTGCTGGATTGCGAGGCCCTGGCCCGGGACGTGGCGCCCGCCTCGCACGACGACGACCTGTGTCTGCTCATCGCGCGATTCGGGGCCAAGGGGGAGTAACTGCAGACCGGAGACTCAAGTCGTCGCCCCGATGACGTGTGCATCCTCGCGGTGCGATTCAGCGGCTGACGAACGCCCGCAGCCAGTCGAACCAGGCGTCCATGCCTTCCCCGGTGCGGGCGCTGACCGGCAGCACCGTCGCGGTCGGATTGACCTCCCGGACCCGGGCGACGTACGTGTCGACGTCGGCATCGAGGTGCGGCACCAGGTCGATCTTGTTGAGCAGCACCACGTCCACCGACCGGAACATCACCGGGTATTTCAGCGGCTTGTCTTCACCCTCGGTGACCGAGTACACCATGGCCTTGGCGTGCTCGCCGACGTCGAATTCCGCCGGGCACACGAGGTTTCCGACATTCTCGATGACCACCAGGTCCAGTGCCGGCAGGTCCAGGCCGGCCAGGGCGCGGTGGACCATCGGGGCATCCAGATGGCATTCGCCGCCAAAGCCGTTGCTGGTGTTCAGCAGCGAGATCTGCGCGCCGCGGCCCTCCAGCTTCGCCGCGTCGAGGTCAGTGGCGATGTCGCCCTCGACGATGCCGACGGCGAATTCGCCGGCCAGTTCGTCCAGTGTGGCGGCGAGCACGGTGGTCTTGCCCGAGCCCGGCGAGCTCATGAGGTTCAGCGCGCGGATTCCGTTGGCATCGAAGGCATTCCGGTTGATGGCGGCGCGGTTGTCATTCTCGGCGAAGATCGCCTCCAGCACCTCGATGCGCTCGGTGCCGGTGGTGTAGCCGCTGTGATCGCCGTGCTCGTGCTCGTGGTCGCCGTGGTCGTGGTCGTGGTCGTGGACGGTGCCGTCGTCGTGCCGGTGAAATCGGCCCATGGACTCAACCTCTCCCTAATGTCATGTGACGTCCACGGACGTCACGAGGAATTCCTCGCCGCGCACCACCGCCACGTCGGCACTGTTGCACAGCGGGCACATCACCGACCACCGCGAGGCGATCTGCGACTGCTCACCGCAGCCGCGGCAGGCCACCTCGGCGGGAACGAGTTCCAGCTCCAACTCGGCGTCGGGCATGTCCGCATGATCGCGCACCAGCGTCCAGCAGAACGACAGCGTCTCGGGCACCACCTGGCGCAGCGCACCGACCTGCACCCGCACCACATCCACCCGGCGTCCGGCGGCGTGCGGTTTGACCACGCGGGCGATCGCCTGGCACAGCGACAACTCATGCATCGTGTGAGAACCCTACGAGAACGCCACGCCCGGCGCGACTACCGTGAGCGCGGTGACCGTTCGGGTTCGCCTCGACATCACCGGTGTGGTGCAGGGTGTGGGATTTCGCCCGGCCGTCGCCCGGATCGCTGGGGAATTCGGGCTCAGCGGCTGGGTCTACAACGATGCCGGTTCGGTGCACTGTGAACTGGAGGGACCGGCCGGTGACGTAGACGCCGCCGTGACCGCACTGCGGGAGCGGCCGCCGCCGATGGCCCGCATCGACAGCCTGGACCTCAGCGCCGTCGAACCCCTCGGCGCCCGCGGCTTCGAGATCGTCAGCAGCCACGACGACGACGGCTCCCGCACCCTGGTGCCGCCGGACATCGCGGCCTGCGCGGACTGCCTGCGGGAGATGCGCGACCCGGCCGACCGCCGCCACGGCCATGCGTTCATCACCTGCACCAACTGCGGGCCGCGCTACACCGTCATCACCGACCTGCCCTATGACCGGCCGGCCACGACGATGGCCGGATTCCCGATGTGCGAGGCCTGCTCGGTGGAGTACCACGATCCGCTTGACCGGCGATTCCATGCCCAGACCATCGCGTGTGCGGACTGCGGGCCCAGGCTGTCATGGCATCCGGCGGGCGATGAGGTCGCGGCCAGCGATGATCCGATCGGCGCGGCAGTGGCCGCACTGCAGGCCGGACAGATCGTCGCGATCAAGGGGATCGGCGGCTATCACCTGGCGTGCCGCGCCGATGATACCGATGCGGTGACAACGTTGCGCGTTCGAAAGACAAGACCCGCCAAGCCTTTTGCGGTGATGGTGGCCAACCTCGCCGCTGCAGAGGAATTCGCCGTCGTCGACGACGCGGCCGCGGCGGCGCTCAGCAGCCCGGCGGCGCCGATCGTTCTCGTCGGTCGGCGCGCTGGTGTGGTCAGCGATGCGGTGGCACCAGGGCTCGTGGACCTCGGGGTGATGCTGGCCTACTCCCCGGTGCATCACCAGATCTTCGATGGCCTCGGCGTCATCCCGCTGGTGATGACCTCCGCCAATCAGGGCGGGTCGCCGATCGTCTACCGCGACGAGGATCTGAGTTGGATTGTCGGCTCCGCCGACGGACGTGGGACGCCGGACCTCGCCGACGCAGTGCTCACCCACGACCGGCCCATCGGTGTGCCGTGCGAGGACTCGGTGATCGCCATCGACGACGACGGTGGCGAGTTGCCGCTGCGACGGTCCCGGGGCTACGCGCCGCTGCCGGTGACCGTCGACCTGCCGACGGGTGCCACCGTGCTCGCCACCGGCGGGGACCTCAAGACCACCTTCTGCCTGATGGCCGGGGCCGCCGGTCGGCTCGGGCGTCGCCACGCCCATCTCTCCTCGCACCTTGGCGACATGGCCGACCCCCGCACCCAGGTGTGCTTCGAATCCGCCCTGGACCACCTGGCGTTCATGACCGGCCAGCATCCCGCGGTGATTGCCTGCGATATGCACCCGGGCTATGCCACCACCGGGTGGGCCCGCCGCAAGGCCGCTGGACGACCGGTCATCGCCGTACAGCACCACCACGCGCACGCCGTCTCACTGCTCGCCGACAACCGGCGACTGGACACCCCGATCGTCGCCGTCACCTACGACGGCACCGGCTACGGCACCGACGGCACCATCTGGGGCGGCGAACTGCTCGCCGTCACCGACCCCGCCGAGTTCACCCGGGTCGGGCACCTGGCGCCGTTCGCCCTGCCCGGCGGCGACGGCGCGGTGCTACAACCCGCCCGCATCGCCCTGGACCTGCTGACCCGGGCCGGCATCGAGTGGGCCGATGACCTGCCGCCGGTGGCGGCGGTGGGCAAGACCGGCTTGCACGTGCTCGCCCAGCAGATCCCACGCGGGATCGGCTGCGTTCCGACCACCAGCATGGGCCGGCTGTTCGACGCCGTCGCCAGCCTGATCGGGGTGTGCCAGCAGGTCAGCTACGAGGGGCAGGCGGCGATAGAACTCGAGCACCTGGCCCGCCAGTCCCACGGCTTCAGCCGGTCGGCCGGCCTCGAGTTCGCCGTCACCGACGGTCTGCTGGACCCGGCCCCCGTGATCGCCGGGATCGTCGCGGGCCTGCGGGCCGGTGTCCAACCCGCCGGCCTCGCCGCCGGCTTTCACGCCGCGGTGGTCCGGGCGACCGCCCGTGCCGTCCGGCACTGTGCCGGTTTGGCCGGGATCTCGGTCGTGGGACTGACCGGTGGGGTGTTCGCCAATCGCATACTGCTGCATGGACTTCGGGAATCTCTGACCAACAGCGGCTATGAGGTGCTGACGCACCGTATCGTTCCCTGTAACGACGGCGGTCTGGCGCTCGGCCAGGCGACCATCGCCGCCGCGCAGCAGTCACAGGAAAGACTCGGTTCACCTGAAAGGATGGGCGCATGTGCCTCGGAATCCCCGGCAAGGTGATCGAGATCTGGGAGGAGTCCGGTACCCGGATGTCGACCGTCGACTTCGGCGGCGCCACCAAGACGGTGTGCCTTGCCTACCTGCCGGACATGGAGATCGGCGAGTACACCATCGTGCATGCCGGCTTCGCGATCACCCGCCTCGATGAGGTCTCGGCCAACGAGACCCTGCAGATGTTCGCCGACCTCGGCATTCTCGAAGAAGAGCTGGGCGGTGCCCAAGGACAAGGCAGCCGGTCGGCATGAGATACCTCGACGAATTCCGCGATCCCGTCGCCGCCAAGGCGCTGGTGGAGCAGATCCGACGCACCGCCACCCAGCCGTGGACGATCATGGAAGTCTGTGGGGGACAGACTCATTCGATCATCCGCAACGGCATCGACCAGTTGCTTGAGGGTGCGGTGGAGTTCATTCACGGCCCGGGCTGCCCGGTGTGCGTCACTCCGCTGGAGATGATCGACCGGGCGCTGGAGATCGCTGCCCGCGACGGCGTCATCTTCTGCTCGTTCGGCGACATGCTCAGGGTGCCCGGCAGCCGTGAGGACCTGTTCAGCGTGCGGGCCCGCGGCGGTGACGTGCGGGTGGTCTACTCGCCGCTGGACGCCACCCGCATCGCCGCGGACAACCCCGACAAAGAGGTGGTGTTCTTCGGCGTCGGCTTCGAGACCACTGCCCCGGCCAACGCCATGTCTGTGCTGCACGCGCAGCGCCTCGGGCTCACCAATTTCTCCGTGCTGGTCTCCCATGTGCTGGTGCCCCCGGCCATGACCGCCATCCTGAGTTCGCCGACTAACCGGGTGCAGGCCTTCCTGGCAGCCGGGCACGTCTGCACGGTCATGGGAACCGCCGAATACGGGCCGCTGGTCGAGAAGTTCGGTGTGCCGATCGTGGTCACCGGGTTCGAGCCGCTGGATCTGCTCGAGGGCGTGCGCCAAGCGGTCGAACTCCTCGAGGCCGGCACCCCCGAACTGCGCAACGCCTACCCGCGTGCGGTGACCGCCGTTGGCAACACTGTGGCCCAGCAGGCGCTGGCCGACGTCTTCGTGGTCACCGACCGGCAATGGCGTGGCATCGGCATGATCCCGCACTCGGGATGGACGCTGTCGGCCCGCTACGCCGCGTTCGACGCCGAACGCAAGTTCGGGGTGGGGCAGTTGACGGTGCAGGAATCCGACCTGTGCCACGCCGGCGAGGTCCTGCAGGGGCTGCTCAAGCCCAACGAGTGCCCGGCTTTCGGCACGGCCTGCACGCCCCGCACCCCGCTGGGAGCCACCATGGTCTCCAGCGAAGGTGCCTGTGCGGCCTACTACCAGTTCCGGCGATTGGCTGCGGGAGCCAGTGCTTGAGGCGACCCGGGGATCGATCCCGGACCCGTCGAACTGGGTCTGCCCGATGCCGCTTCGGGATACCAAGCGGATCGTCATGGGCCACGGCGGCGGCGGCATCCTGTCCGAGGAACTCATCGAGAACCTCTTCCTGCCCGCGTTCGGATCGTCAGGCGGGCCTTCCCGGGACTCCGCCGTGCTGGAGACCGGCGCGGGCCGGATAGCCCTGACCACCGACTCCTACGTCGTCAACCCATTGTTCTTCCCGGGCGGCAACATCGGCGATCTGGCCGTCAACGGCACCATCAACGACCTTGCCTGCAGCGGCGCGCAACCGCTTGCCCTGACCGCAGGTTTCATCCTGGAGGAGGGCTTGGAGGTCGAGGTCCTCGGCGCCATAGCGCACGCCATGGGCCGCGCCGCCGCCGAGGCAGGGGTCGGCATCGTCACCGGTGACACCAAAGTCGTCGGAAAGGGCGGAGCAGACGGGGTTTTCATCAACACCGCCGGCGTCGGCCTGGTGCCCGCGGGTCTGCGCATCGGTCCGGAACAGGCCCGCCCGGGCGACCACATCCTGGTGTCGGGCCCCATCGGGGAGCACGGCGTGGCCATCATGAGTGTGCGGGAAGGCATCGACTTCGGCACCACGGTGACCACCGACAGCGCTCCACTGCACCGACTGGTGGCGGCCATGCTGGCCAGCGTGGATGACCCGAATTACATTCACGCGCTGCGTGATCCGACCCGCGGCGGCCTGGTGGCCGCGACCGTCGAGATCGCCCGAACCTCCCGCGTCGGGGTCGCACTCGACGAGCAGGCCATCCCCGTTCCCGAGACGGTGGCCTCGGCGTGCGGGTTCCTGGGTCTGGACCCACTGCAGGTGGCCAACGAAGGCAAGATGGTGGCCTTCGTCGACCCTGCGCACAGCGAGGCAGTCCTGGCTGCCATGCGCTCGCGGCCCGAGGGTGCCGGGGCGGCGATCATCGGACGAGCGGTCGAGGAACACCCCGGAATGGTGGTGGTCCGCACCCCGTTCGGCACCACCCGCGTGGTGGAACGCGAACTGGGCGAACAACTTCCGCGGATCTGCTGACTTGCCCGAACCGATGGTGCCCGGGATCACCGGCACACTCGACGACACCGCTGTCGCTGCCCTTGCCGGCTGGGTGCGTGCCAAGGGTATCGGGTCAGAGGTCACCGACGTCGTGCCACTGACCGGCGGCAGCCAGAACGTGGTGGTGCGCCTGAGCATCGACGGCCGTCGGCTGGTGCTGCGCCGCCCGCCACCGCACCCGCGGCCCAACAGCGACCGGACCATGCAACGCGAGATCGCCGTGCTGCGCACCCTGGCCGGAAGCCGCGTGCCGCACCCCGAAATCGTTGCCTCCTGCGAGGATCTCGATGTCCTCGGGGTCGTCTTCTACCTGATGGAGGAGGTCGACGGCTTCAACCCCGGCAACGAGGTGGCACCGGCTTATCTCGCCGACCCGGCGATGCGCCACCAGGTCGGCCTGAACTACGCCGCCGACGTCGCCCGGCTCGGCCAAGTGCCCTGGCGGGGCAGCCCGATTGCGGAGTGGAAGCGCCCGGGCTCTTTTCTGGAACGCCAAGTGCCGCAATGGCGCACGTCGGTGGCCGCGTACCGCGCGCAGGATGGCTACGCCCACGACTCGCTGCCCGGCGTCGACGAACTCTGCGACTGGCTGGAAGCCGGCGCGCCGGCAGACTATGTCCCGGGCATCGTGCACGGCGACATCCATCTCAACAACACGATGCTGCGCCGGGAGACGCCGGAGGTGGCGGCCTTCGTGGACTGGGAGATGTGCACCATCGGCGACCCGCTGCTGGATCTGGGCTGGATGCTGGTCTGCTGGCCCATCGAGCCCAACCCGCTGGGCTCGGCCGGCTATCTGGCCGAACTCGGCGGGTTGGCTTCTCGCACCGAGCTTCTGGAGGCCTACGTCGCCGCCGGCGGGCAGGACACCGAACACCTGGACTGGTATCTGGCGCTGGCCTGCCTCAAGCTTGGCGTGGTCATCGAGGGCACCTGGGCGCGTTACCTGGCCGGGCGGGCCACCCGCGAGGCGGGGCAGCGGCTGCACGAGTCAGCGGTCACCCTGATGGGTCTGGGCAGTGCGGTCGCCGCCGGCGGGAATCCGTTCCGCTAACGCCTCAGTCGACGAACCGTGCCAGCTCGTGCGCGATCGCGTGAACGGAGTCGAGGCGACGTGTCGCCACAGCGATCACCAACTCGAACAGCTCGTTCTCGGGCCCCGCGGGCACACGGTGGCCGTTGAGTTCGTAAAACAGCGCGGTTGCCACGAAGGCGGTGCGTTTGTTCCCGTCGATGAGGGCATGGTTGGTGGCCAGGGATTGCAGCAGCGCGGCCGCTTTTTCCATCGAGCGTGAGGTAGTCGGTCACGCCTCGGCGAGGCGGCGCAGCAGGCCGTCGTGTTCTTTGACGATGCGGCCCAGGATTTCGTCGCGACGGGCAGTGCGCCGCTCGATGTAGTCGTCAACAGCCTTGAGGACCGCGGCGTGCATGGAAATGCCGTCGCGTTCTGCGGCGGCACGCAGTTTGGCCGTCTGGTCCTCGGAGAGTCGCAGTGTCATCGCCACGCCCAGAATGATACCAGCGTGGTGTCATTCTCCGGGGTTAGCGAATTCGCAGACCCCGGCTCCTCAGCGTTGGGTGTTGCAGGTGCACTTCTGCTCGGTGGGCACCGAGGCCATGACCTCCTCGGCATGCTGACCGCAGCCGTCCCAGGTGGTCTTGTGGCAGCGGGGACACTGAACTTGGTAGCACATGATTCGTCTCCTTCGAGTTGGTCCGATTATGCGTCTGCGGTCTCGGTGCGGGCGGCAATCTCGGCGCGGACCGCGTCCATGTCGAGTTCCTTGATCTTGGTGAGGAGCTCTTCAAGGGCCGGTGCCGGCAGCGCGCCGGGCTGGGAGAAGACCAGGATGCCGTCGCGGAACGCCATGATCGTCGGGATCGAGCGGATCTGCAGTGCCGCTGCCAGTTGCTGTTCGACCTCGGTGTTGACCTTGGCGTGCAGCACGTCGGGGTGTGCTTGCGAGGAGCGCTCGAACACCGGCGCGAAGGCGCGGCACGGACCGCACCACGACGCCCAGAAGTCGACGAACACGATCGGCTTCTCGGTGACGGTGGACTCGAAGTCGGCTGCGGTGAGCTCGACGGTGGCCATGGATGGTCCTTTCGTAGAAGTCAGTCGCCGTGAACAAGTACCCCAGGGGGTATATTTATTCCATCTTGCCAGTACCCCCTTGGGTATGTCTATGATTAATGTGACATACCCCCAAGGGTATGAAGAACGGGGATTGACACATGCTCGCCCTCACCGTCGCGTTGGCCGTCTTCGTCGGCATCTCGCTCGGTCTGCTGGGCGGTGGTGGCTCGATCCTGACCGTGCCACTGCTGGCCTACGTGGCCGGCCTCGATCCCAAGCAGGCCATCGCCACGTCACTGTTCGTCGTGGGGGTCACCAGCGCGGTCGGCGCCATCGCCCATGCCAGGGCCGGGCGGGTGCGCTGGGGGATCGCCGGGGTGTTCGGCGCCGCAGCCATGGCGGGGGCCTACAGCGGCGGTCGGCTGGCACACTTCATCCCGGGCAATGTCCTGCTCATCGCGTTCGCGCTCATCATGATTTCCGCTGCTGTGGCCATGCTGCGGGGCCGCCGCGATATCGGGGACGAGCCGGCGGGCCCGCTGCCGGTCGTCAAGATCGTGCTGCAGGGCGCCACCGTTGGTGTCATCAGCGGACTCGTGGGCGCCGGCGGTGGGTTCTTGCTGGTGCCCGCGCTGGCGCTGCTCGGCGGGTTGCCGATGCCGGTGGCGGTGGGAACGTCGCTGGTGGTGATCTCGATGCAGTCGTTCGCGGGATTTGCCGGCCACCTGGCCGGGGAGTCGATCGACTGGAAACTGGCGGGCATGGTGACCGCCGCCGCGGTGGTCGGCAGCGTGATCGGCGGTCAGCTGACCTCCCGCGTCGAGCCCGCCACGCTGCGCAAGGCGTTCGGCTGGTTCGTCCTGGCGATGGCCGCCCTGGTGCTGGCTCAGGAGGCCAACATCTGGCTCGGCCTGGCGGTGGCGATCGTCGCCGCGATCGCCGGCGGCATGGCGTTCATGTGCGCCCACTACGCGCGGTGCCCGCTGCGCAAGATTCTCATCGACCCCGGTGTGATACCCCTCCGGGTACCATTGGTCACCACGTCTAAGGAGGAGCCATGGTCGGCGACGACACCGCCATCACCGAAGTACTGAATCGGCTGCGACGGGCTCAGGGCCAACTCGCGGGCGTCATCTCGATGATCGAGCAGGGCCGCGACTGCAAGGACGTCGTGACTCAGCTCGCCGCGGTGTCGCGGGCGCTGGACCGCGCCGGTTTCAAGATCGTCGCGACCGGCCTGCGGGAGTGTGTCCGGGGGGCCGGGTCCGACGGGAAAGCCCCGATGACCGAGGCCGAACTCGAGAAGCTCTTCCTCTCGCTGGCCTGATCCACTCCGGGCCTTTAGTTCAAGGGCCGCAACACAATCGGCATGCCGTCGATCGGAACCGGCATCCCCGCGAAGTCATAGCGCGGCTTGTAGCCCGGGTGGGGCAACTCCAGCCGGTAGTTGCGCAGGACCCGGTGCATGACGGTCTTGATCTCCAGCTGGCCGAACACCAGGCCGATGCACTTGTGCGCGCCGCCGCCGAACGGGGCGAAGGCGTAGCGGTGCCGTTTGTGCTCGCTGCGCGGCTCGGCGAACCGTGCCGGGTCGAATTTCTCCGGATCGTCCCAGAGTTCCGGGAGCATGTGGTTCATCCCCGGCCACAGGTTGATATTGGTGCCGGCCGGCACGTAGTGCCCCTGGATCGAGGTGTCGCGCACCGCGCGGCGGACGTTGAAGGGCAGCGGGGTGACCATCCGCAGGCATTCGTTGATCACCAGGTCGAAGGTCTCCAGCTTGTCCAGGGCGTCGATGTCCAGCGGGCCGTCGCCGATCCGCTCGCCTTCGGCCCGGCAGCGTTCCTGCCAATCCGGGTTGGCGGCCAGGTGGTAGGCCATCGTGGTCATGGTCGAGGTGGAGGTGTCGTGCGCGGCCATCATCAAAAAGATCATGTGGTTGACGATGTCGGTGTCGGTGAAGGAGTTGCCGTCGTCGTCGGCGGTGTGGCACAGCACCGTCAGCATGTCGGTGCCCCCGGAATTGCGGCGCTCTTTGACCCGCTCGGTGAAGTAGTCCTCGAGGACCTTGCGGGCCTGCAGTCCGCGCCACCACTTGAACGGCGGAACCGGGGTTCGGATCACCGCGCCGCCGGAACGGGTGGTGATCTCGTAGGCCTGCTTGATCTTGGTGACCAGTTCGTGGTCGCTGCCGGGTTCATGGCCCATGAACACCACCGAGGCGATGTCGAGGGTGAGTTCCTTGACCGCCGGCATGAACAGGAAACGACGGTCGTTGACGGCCCAGTCGTTGGCCACCACCTTGGTGGCCACGGTGTCCATGTGCGTGACGTAGCCAGACAGCCGGGACCGGATGAACGCCTCCTGCATGATCCGGCGGTGGTACATGTGCTCGTCGAAATCCATCAGCAGCAGGCCGCGTTTGAAGAACGGCCCGATGACGTCGTTCCAGGCGACCGTCGTGAAGTCTTTGTGCTTGTTGGACAACACCTCCTGGGTGGCATCCGGTCCGAGCGCGGCGATGGCGTCGAGCGCCGGGGTCTTGGTGTAGTAGACCGGCCCGTACTTGCGGTAGCTCTCGAGTACGAATTCCGGGCCGCCGCGGAAGATCTCGATGAGGTGGCCCAGGAAGGGGAGACCGGAGTTGCCCATCACGGGCTTGAGGCCACTGTCGGCGGGAGGCTCGGCGAAGACGAACTCGTCCCAGTCCTGTTGGCGCAACCGCTCGTCGATGACTCCCATACCTGGGATGGTCTGCAGGGTGGGCGTCAGGCGGCGCCGTGCTTGGTCGATCAGGTACTGCGGGGTGCTGATGGTGGCCATGGGCAGTCCTAAAGTTGCTCGCTTGAACGGACCGGCGGTACCGCAATCTTTCCGACTGAAGTTGACGCCTGTCAAGTTTCCTTCTGTCGTCGGCGTGGTGCATGGTGAACGGGTGAGCGCACCGCAGGACTCGGCTCTTGACGCGTCAGGGGCCGCGTCGGGCGTGCCACGACGCCGCGGCGACCGACAGCGGCAGGCGATCGTGCAGGCGGTACGTGAACTGCTCACCGAAAAGCCCTTCGCCGAACTCTCGGTCAGCACCATCAGCGACCGGGCCGGTGTCGCCCGCTCCGGGTTCTACTTCTACTTCGACTCCAAGTACGCGGTGCTGGCCCACATCCTCGGCGAGGTCGCCGACGAGCTGGAGGACCTCACCGAGGACTTCGCCCCGCGCGGCGATGGCGAGACTCCCGCGAAGTTCGCCAAGCGGATGGTCGGCAGCGCCGCGGCCGTCTACGCCCACAACGACCCGGTCATGTCGGCGTGCAACACCGCCCGCGGAACCGACGCGGAGATCCGCGACATCCTGGACCGCTACAACGAACTCGTCATCGACCAGATCGTGCCCATCGTCGAAGCCGAGGTCCGCAACGGCGCCGCCGAGCCGATCACCGGCGACATCCGCGGCTTGCTGCGGACGCTGTGCGCGGCCACCGTGCTGACGTTGTCGGGGGAGTCGCTGTTCACCGGCCCCGAGCGTGATCTGCCCCGGGCGGTGCAGGTGCTGGAGAAACTGTGGCTGCACGCGCTGTGGGGCCCGAAGGCCGAGGGCTAGTTGATGTACACCTTCACCGGTAAGCGGGTTCTGATCACCGGTGCCGCCAGCGGCATCGGCCGGGCGGTGGCGCTGCGCCTGGCGGCCGATGGGGCGGAGTTGTATCTGACCGATATCAACGCCGACGGGCTGGCCGAAACCATTTCCGACGCAACGGCTTTGGGTGCCCGGGTGCCCGAATTTCGGGCGCTGGACATTACCGACTACGACGCGGTGGCCGCTTTCGGAGCCGACATCCACAGCCGGCACCCGGCCATGGACATGGTGATGAACATCGCCGGCATCTCGGCCTGGGGCACCGTCGACAAGCTCACCCACCACCACTGGCGGTCGATGGTCGACGTCAACCTGATGGGCCCGATCCACGTTATTCAAGCATTCGTTCCGGCAATGGTCTCCGCACGGCGCGGCGGCCGGCTGGTCAACGTGTCCTCGGCCGCGGGGCTGGTGGCCCTGCCCTGGCACGCCGCCTACAGCGCCAGCAAGTTCGGCCTGCTCGGGGTCTCGGAGGTGCTGCGTTTCGACCTGGCCCGGCACCGCATCGGGGTGTCGGTGGTGGTTCCCGGCGCCGTCGACACGCCACTGGTGCAGACCGTTCACATCGCCGGTATCGACCGCGACGACCCGGGGGTGCAGCGCTGGGTCAAGCGGTTCAGTGGTCATGCCGTCAGCCCGGAGAAAGCTGCGGAGAAGATCCTGGCCGGGGTCGCGCGCAACCGGTTCCTGATCTACACCTCGTCGGATATCCGGGCGCTGTATGCGTTCAAGCGACTGGCCTGGTGGCCCTACAGCGTCGCCATGAAGCAGTTGAACGTGCTGTTCACCCGGGCTCTGCGTCCGCGCGGCGCCACCGCACTTCCATCTGCTGTAAGGGAGGTTCACGATGGCTGACGCCACGGTTCTGGTACTGGTCGGCAGTCTGCGGGCTGCGTCGATCAACCGGCAGATCGCGGAGTTGGCCGCCGAGGTCGCTCCCGACGGCGTGACCGTGAGCGTCTACCCGAGTCTCGGGGAGTTGCCCTTCTACAACGAGGACATCGACACCGAGGACCCGCCCGCGCCGGTGACCGCCCTGCGGGCCGCCGCGTCCGGCGCCGACGCCGCGCTGGTGGTGACTCCGGAATACAACGGCAGCATCCCGGGCGTGCTCAAGAACGCCATCGACTGGCTGTCGCGGCCGTTCGGCAACAGCGCGCTGAAAGGCAAGCCACTGGCCGTGATCGGGGCGGCCGCGGGCCGCTACGGCGGGGTGTGGGCACACGACGAGACCCGCAAGTCGTTCGGTATCGCCGGTCCGCGGGTGGTCGAGGCGATCACGCTGTCGGTGCCCGTCACGTCCTTTGACGGTAAGCATCCGCGAGAGAACGACGAGGTGGCCGCCGCGGTGCGGGAGGCCGTGCGCACACTGGTGGCCGAAGCCGGCTGACGCCGGAATAGCACCTCGCCGCCTCGCCGGCGCCCCGATTCCTGTCGGGGGCCACTGATAGACCTAGGACTAGTGGCGTGTTGTGACGTGCGACACGCCGTGCCAACCTCCCTGCGGGGGCTTACGACCTGGGAATTTCACAATTGTTATTCGGAATATGTAGTAGCTCCTCGCATTGTCAGCCACTAGGTGTAGTGTTTGGGCAGTCGGTGGGCCTGCGGATCGCGGGTCGGCCGGGACTACCGAAAACCTGTTTCCGACCGCCCCGTTTCGTCGAGGAGCCACACCCAAGATGACCATCACCGTCTACACCAAGCCGGCCTGTGTCCAGTGCAACGCCACCTACAAGGCCCTCGACAAGCAGGGTCTGTCCTACGAGATCGTCGACATCACCGAAGTGCCGGAGGCTCGGGACTACGTGATGGCGCTGGGCTACCTGCAGGCGCCTGTCGTGGTCGCCGGCGGGGAGCACTGGTCGGGTTTCCGGCCCGACCGCATCAAGGCTCTCGCCGGAGCCGCCGGGTCCGGCGCCACCGCCGTCAGCGCCTAGAACCCGGCCATGGATCCCGATGCCGGCCCCGTGCGGGTGGTGTACTTCTCCAGTGTTTCGGAGAACACCCACCGTTTCGTTCAGAAACTCGGGCTGGCCGCCATCCGGATTCCGACCAGGAATGGCATCGAGGACCCCCTCCTGGTCCACGACCCCTATGTGCTGATCCTGCCCACCTACGGCGGCGGCAAGGCCAACGGTCCGGACGCTAATCCCGACTCCAATGCCGGGGGCTACGTCCCCAAGCAGGTCATCGCCTTCTTGAACAACGAACACAACCGATCGCTGATCCGCGGCGTCATCGCGGCCGGCAACTCCAACTTCGGTGCCGAATTCTGCTATGCGGGCGATGTCGTCTCGCGTAAATGCGGGGTGCCGTATCTCTACCGCTTCGAATTGATGGGAACCCCCGAGGACGTCGATGCCGTCCGCGCGGGTCT
>JBAXUD010000209.1:0-6162 GCA_037129875.1 Mycobacteriaceae bacterium | reverse complement strand
CTGGGGATCGGCGCGGCGGTCAGTCTTGGCGGCGGGGCTGTTGCCTGGGCGTCACCGGGAGACGCTTCGGCATCGCCGGGCGGGGATTCCGGCACCGGAGCGGCCCAGTCGCCTGCCGCCGGTTCGCCGGCCCGAGGGGCTGCGGCGCGTGGGCGCAACTCCGACCGGTCATCGGCTCCCAAGCCGGCCGCGACGACGCCGCGGAGTGACGCCAACCCATCGCCAGCGCTGCTACCCGTGACACCGAAGGTCACGAAGGACTCCACGCCCGCCCCGTCGGCGTCGACACCCGTGTCATTGCCGCAGCCCGTCGCGGTGAAACGTGCTGCCGTCGATGCGGCGGCCCCGGCTGCAGTGGTGAAGCAGATTCCCGCGGCCACGTCGAACCCCATTGCGGTGCAGGCGGTTCCGGCTCCGGCGGCCGCTGTCGTGGCTCCGGCGCTGACTCCGGTCGCCGCCCCGGCGATGGTCGCAACTCCCGCGCCGCAGCCGGCGGCCGCACCGGGCGTGGTCGAGTCGGTGCTGGCCCCCCTGCTCGGCAACGGCACCGGATCGCCGACCCAGTCACCGATGTCGTGGGTGATGCTCGCCGCTGCGCGCCGGGAGTTGGAAGCGAACCAGACTGCCCCCGCGCCGGCGGCCACGGTGTCCACCGGCCAGACCGTCACCCCGACAGCGAAGGTTACGGCGAAGTCGTGGGCGTCGTTCTGGGGGTCCGTCAAGAAGGCTCTCGCACCCGTTGTCAAGGCTCTCGCGCCCGTTGTCGCCACCGTCTCCAACCACACTCCGACGATGGCACCCACTCAAACTGAACAAAGCGCTACCGGAGTGATCAAAGGCCTTCTTAATGGCAGCGACGCCGACGGCGACCCGCTCACCTACTCCGTTGTGACCAACCCTGCGCATGGCTCCGTCATCGTCCTCCCCAACGGCGGCACCGGCATCTACTCCTACACGCCCAACAGGGCGTACGCGCACAACCTGACTTGGCCCGTCGCCGACACGTTCACCGTCGCGGTCAGCGATGAAAGCGCCGGCCCTCACATTCACTGGGGGGGTGGCGGGCACCAAGCGACCAAAACCATCACGGTCTACGTCTATCCGCAGAACGTCGCGCCCAAAACGGTCGCCCATGTCGATGGTTTCAACAAGTCGAATGGCGTGGTGAACGGAGGGATTTACGCGTCAGACGACGACTACGGCGATCTGCTGAGCTACTCCGTTTCAGTGCCGCCCTCTAAGGGCACGGCTGTGATGACCGTGAACGGTTATTACACCTACACCCCTACAGCGGCGGCACGGCACAACGCCGGCAACTCGACCCCTGGAGTCGAAGTGGCCCGCGACGACACCTTCACAGTGACGGTCAGCGACGGGCATGGCGGCAACACGCGAGTGAATGTCACTGTGCCGATTTCCCCGGCCAACACCGCACCCACCGGCATCGCCACGGTAGATAGCCCGGACGCCGACACCGGTGTTGCCACCGGTTCGGTCACCGCTACTGACGCCGAAAACGACCCTCTGACCTACTACGATGCAAGGGCCGCCCACGGCACTGTTGTGGTGGCCGCGAACGGTGTGATCACCTACACCCCTACACCGGCGGCGCGGCACCGAGCCGCCAGCCTGACCGCCACCGACGCCGATAAAACCGACACCATCTCGGTGACGGTCTACGACGGGCATGCTGACAGCGACGGGTATGCCGGTGTTACACGCGTGTCGGCGACTGTCACGATCTCCCCGTCCAACACCGGGCCCGCCGCAACGGCCAACGTCGGAGCCCCCGATGCCACATCCGGTGTGGTGGCCGGCGCGATTCTCGGAACCGACCCCGAGAATGACGCGCTGAGTTACAGCGCGCCCGACGCCACCGCCAAGGGAACCGTCACGCTGGCCGCCGACGGCACCTTCACCTACACCCCGACCGCTGAGGCCCGCCAGAACGCCCGCTTGAACTCCGACTTCCCGGGCGCCACGACCGATACATTCACGATCACCCTGTCGGACGGACATGGCGGCACCGTGGACGTGCAGGTGCCGGTCACGATCGCCCCTGACGTCGTTCAGTTCCAGCCCTAACGTCTGGGCACCAGCTTTTAGAACACCGCCATCGCGGCGGCCGCCAGGCTCGCCAGGCACATCGACTGTCCGTGCCGCACGACGCGGCCGTGGCGCCCGACCAGTGCAACTGTGCCGACTATCGCCGTGAGCAGCGGCGCATCCAGCGCGGCGAGCGTCCACACCGGCGCGCCGAGGGCACCCGTCAGCGCACCGAGCGCCATCGACACCGGGGAAGCGACCCCCGGTGTGGACTTCGTCTCCGATCCGGGCACGGTGGTGTTCGCGCCGGGACAGACCCTAGCCACGATTCCGGTCGGGGTCGTGGGCGACTTCGACCCTGAAGGGAACGAGAGCCTCAGGGTGGTGATCGACGGCGCGACCAACGCGAACGTGGTCGAGGGCTTCCAGGGCGGGCTTTCCTCGTCCTTCACCGCCACCATCACCGACGACGACTCGAACCGGGCGTGATCGGTCGATCTCACTCAGCCTTATTTCCCCTCTTCAGGTCCCGATCCCGGCTGGGCTGCACCCGTTTGGGCTCGCCGGGCATCTTCGGATAGTTGGGGGGGTACGGGAGATCCCCCAACCCCCGTTCGGAGTCGGCGTCAGCCATCGCCAACAACGGTTCAATCGACTGGGACAGTGAATCCATATCCGCCATCGGATCACCGCGCCGCGCCACGAGGCCGGGAACCGTTGCCATGGTGTAGTCGTCGGGCGTTGCCGCAGCGGCTAATTCGCTCCAGGTGAGCGGCGTGGACACGGTAGCGATCGGGGTGGGCCGCACCGAATAGGCGGCGGCGAAGGTCCGGTCACGCGCGTTCTGGTTGTAGTCGATGAACAGCCGTTCGCCGCGCTGTTCCTTCCACCATGAGGTGGTCACGAGGTCGGGTGCGCGGCGCTCCACCTCGCGGGCCAGTGCGATGCCGGCGCGGCGCACCTCAACGAAGTCCCAGTCGGTGGCGATGCGCAGGAACACATGCACCCCGCGGCCGCCGGAGGTCTTCGGGTACCCCACCAGACCGAGTTCGTCGAGAAGCGGTTTGAGGATGTCGACCGCGATGGTGCGGGCTTCAGCGAAACCGGTCCCGGGTTGCGGATCGAGGTCGATGCGGAGTTCGTCGGGATGGTCGGTGTCGGGGCATCGAACCTGCCACGGATGCAGGGTGATGGCACCCATCTGGGCGGCCCAGACGATGGCCGAGGGGTGGGTGACCATCAGCGCGTCGGCGGTACGGCCGGACGGAAAGGTGACCCGGCAGGTCCTGAGGTAGTCGGGGTGCTTCTCGGGCACCCGCTTCTGGTAGATCTGCTCGCCGTCGATGCCGTCCGGGAACCGCTGCAGGTGGGTGGGGCGATCGCGCAACGCGGTGAGCATCACGGATCCGATGCCGCGGTAGTAGTCGATCAGCGCGCCCTTGGTGCCGGCGGCCCCCAGCTTGGGGAAGAACACCTTGTCCCGGTTGGTGATTCGCACGGCGACGCCGTCGACGTCGATCTCCTCGGATCCGCCCACAGTTCGACGCTACGCGTTAGACCGCAAGCCCGGCAGGCAGAATGAAGGAGTGAAATTGCCCGTGATGCCGCCGGTGTCGCCCATGCTGGCCAAGTCGGTGCCCACCATCCCCGAGGGCGCCTCCTACGAGCCGAAGTGGGACGGCTTCAGATCCATCTGCTTCCGCGACGGTGACGAAGTCGAGTTCGGCAGCCGCAATGAACGTCCGCTCACCCGCTACTTCCCCGAGCTGGTCGCGGCGGCCGCCGCGGAGTTGCCCCGGCGGTGCGTGATCGATGGCGAGATCGTGATAGCCACCGACCGCGGCCTGGATTTCGAGGCGCTGCAGCAGCGCATCCATCCCGCGGCGTCTCGGGTACGACTGCTCGCCGCACAAACCCCGGCTGCCTTCGTCGCCTTCGACCTGCTGGCCCTCGACGACCGCGACCTCACCCCCGAACCGTTCGAGGTCCGCCGCGGCGCACTCGTCGACGCCCTGGCCGGCCCCGGGCCCACCTTCCACGTCACCCCGGCAACGCGGGATATCGACACAGCTCGGCGGTGGTTCGACGACTTCGAGGGAGCCGGATTGGATGGTGTTGTCGCCAAACCTCTTTCGCTGCCCTACAGCCCCGATAAGCGGGTGATGTTCAAGATCAAGCATCAGCGCACGGCCGACTGTGTGGTGGCCGGTTACCGGGTTCACAAGTCCGGTGACGGCGCGATCGGTTCACTGCTGCTGGGTCTGTACACGGAAGACGGGAGCCTGGCCTCCGTCGGTGTCATCGGCGCGTTCCCACTGGCGAAGCGTCGGGAGCTCTTCACCGAATTGCAGCCGCTGGTAACACCATTCGACGAGCACCCGTGGCGCTGGGCCGGCCCGGCGGAACCCACGACAGGGCCCCGCAAGAACGAGACCTCGCGGTGGAACTCGGGCAAAGACCTGTCGTTCGTTCCGCTGCGGCCCGAACGCGTCGTCGAAGTCCGCTACGACCACATGGAAGGCGAAAGGTTCCGTCACACAGCCCAGTTCAACCGCTGGCGGCCAGACCGCGACCCCCGCTCGTGCACCTACGCCCAACTCGAGCAGCCGGTGACGTTCAGCCTCGACGACATCGTGCCGGGCCTTCGCCGGCCGCCGGGTGCCTGAGGGATTCCCGATGGATACCCCAGAGCCGGCGGGCCGGTTCGCCCCGAGCCCGTCGGCCGATCTGCACATCGGCAATCTGCGTACCGCTGTGCTGGCGTGGCTGTTCGCCCGATCCACCGGGCGCCGCTTCCTGATCCGGGTCGAGGATCTCGACGACCGCACCCATGACGACGTCGCGCGGCGGCAGTTGGCGGACCTGGCCGCGATCGGAGTCACCTGGGACGAGGAGCCGCAGTGGCAGTCACACCACCGCGGCCGGTACGACGCGGTGGTCGATGCTCTGGCCGAACGGGACATGGTCTACGAATGTTATTGCAGCAGAAAGGATATCCTCGACGCCCCGCGCGCCCCGCATGCACCCGAAGGTGCCTATCCGGGCACCTGCCGGGATCTGACGGACGCGCAACGGTCGCAGCGGCGAGACATCGGCCGTCCTCCGGCGTTGCGGTTGCGCGCCGACGCCCGTGAGTACACCGTCACCGACCTGATCCACGGCACCTATACCGGTGTGGTCGACGACTTCGTGCTGCGCCGCGGCGACGGGGTGCCGGCCTACAACCTTGCCGTGGTGGTCGACGACGCACACGCGAGCATCGACCAGGTGGTCCGCGGGGACGACCTGCTGACGTCCGCGCCTCGCCAGGCGTATCTGGCGGAGCTGCTGGGTTATCCGCAGCCGGTGTACGCCCACGTTCCGCTGGCGCTGAACACCGACGGCAAGCGGCTGGCCAAGCGCGACGGCGCCGTCACCCTCGCTGAACTGGGTGTGCCGCGGGCGTGGGAACTGATCACCGGGTCGCTGGGGTCGACGGCTGAAGACATGGACGCGTTGCTCGAGCAATTCGATCCCGCCCGGTTGCCGCGGGAGCCGTGGACTTACCAACCAGACTGACCGTCGGTGTCAGGGTGTGAGTTCCTTCTGCCCCCACGGCGAGCCGTACTCGGTGAGCAACTCCAGGAACGGCACAGAGTCGAAGCACTCCGGGCCCAGGACGCCGGTACCGCTCCAGGTACCCTTGGACAGAAGTTCCAGTGCCACAACCGGATTGATAGCGGTCTGCCAGACCACGCACTGGTGGCCGTATTCGGCCATCGACCATTCGTTGTCGACGACGTGGTAGAGGTAGGTGGACCGCGGCTTGCCGTCCTTGCCGGTTCCGGTCACCCATAGGCCTGCGCAGGTCTTGCCCTTCATCTGCGGACCCAAGGTGGCGGGGTTGGGCAGGCAGGCTGCCACCACGTCGCGGGGTGACACCTGCACCGGGCCCTTGTCGGAATTGACCGTCACCTTCTCGGTGCGGTCCAGGCCCAGCTTGTGCAGCGTCTTGAGCACGTCGATGAACTCGTCACCGAGGCCGTATTTGAAGGTGGCGCGCTTGCAGTCGATCCAGCGCGGCATCAGCAGCACTTCCTCGTGCTCGACGTTGACGCACTCCACCGGGCCGATGCC
>JBAXUD010000208.1:0-6179 GCA_037129875.1 Mycobacteriaceae bacterium | reverse complement strand
GGACCCTTGCCACCCCTGATGGCCATGGACTGACCGGGTTAGAGATCCAGTTCGATGTCAGAACACGGCAGGCGGTCACAGACCGTGATTCGGTCCGAGGCTCCCTCGACCTCGCCCCGCGTCTTTCCACTGAGCTTGGGCGTCACACACGCCCGGCACAGTCCGCTCCGGCAGCCGGTCGGCACGCGAATACCGACCCGGTTGGCGGCCTCCAATAGCGTTGTGGTGCCGTCAACTTCGATCGACCGATGGCTGCGCGCGAAGGTGACCGTGTAACGACTGCCGTCATCGGCGGGCCGAGCCACCTCGGGCGCGGCGAAGGACTCGGTGTGGAACAGCTCGGGCGCCTGGCCGAGATCGGCAAGGTATCCGCGCAGCGAATCGATCAGCCCACTGGGTGCACAGGCGAACGTCTCCCGATCGTGCGCATCCGGAACGAGGTTCGCGATCAAGTGCCGGGAGGGTCTGCGTCCGGTGAAAACGTGGACGGCGATCCCCGGCATGGCGCCGAGCTCGGCGATCTCGCGCTCGAAGAGGATGGAACTGTGGTTGAAATACAGCACCACGGCGTCCTTCGGCTCATCAGATCGGGCGAGCCTTCGCAGGTGGCTGATGATCGGCGTGATTCCGACTCCACCGGCGACGAAGAGCGCACGGGACGGAACGTCGGGGGTGGCCAACCCGCCGGTCGACACCGGCGGGCTCAGCAGTGTGACGTAGTCGCCGGTGCGAAGTTTGTCGTTGAGCAGGTTGGAGATTCGGCCGTCCTGTACGCGCTTGACACAGATATCCATCGTGTCGGAGCCGTCGCTGTCGTGCACCAGGCTGTACTGGCGGATCAGCATCTCGTCGCCGTCCTGGACCCGCAACGAAACGAATGCTCCCGGATCCCAACAGACCTCTTCCCACCCGCGCGGCTTCTCCAACCGGATCAAGCGTGCCCGCCCTCCCGCCAACCGCTCGGTGGCGACCACGCGAACGGGCACGTTGTACCAACGGGTCTTGTCCAGATACGGCGCATCGGGCAGCGTTCGGTACCGCAGGCCGGACGTCAGCCGGCGGGCCAGTCCGGCCGGCCGCTTGAGCAGCATCAGCGGGTGGCCGGCCTCGTGTTCACCCACCGGGATCGACAGGCCGGTAAGCGTTTTGAGCAGCAACGCGGCCGACTCGCCCAGAGGTGTCTCGTGGTAGGGCAAGCCGTGCCGGGCAACGATCTCCCTGACCCGCGGCGCCACCTCCCGCTGGCGGTTCGGCGGCAGGTCGGGAAACAGGTGGTGCTCGACGTGGGTGTCGAGACCGCCGTAGAAGATCCGGAAATCGGGGCGGGCCTCGAAGGGCACTTCCTCCTCGAGGATTCGCTCGAGTGCGGCATCCAACTTCGGGCTGCGCAGGAAGTTACGGGTGCCGCGAATCTGGCGTCGGTAGTAGTCGTCGTGCGTCTCGTCGGGTCCCGGGTCGGTGAAGACCTCCAGTTCGCCCGCATGGTGCTCGATCGCGACCAGGAAGAGGACCGCGGCATAGCCTGCGACACCGCCGATGTGATTGGTCGCCATCGCGGGCAGGAACCGGCGGCCCATCGCCAAGGGCTCGGTGACCAGTCGTCGCTTCGTATCCGAGAGGGCGATCCGGGCCGGGGCGCCCAAAGTGGCCCGGGACCAAAACCGGCTGCCGTCAACCTCTCTGGTGATGTTGGCGACGAGGAAGGGCGCCAACTGGGTGAGGAGCGGGAAGATGGCGCCCAGCAGCGCCAGCTGCACCGCGTGGTGGCCGAACCAGTCCTGCGCCGCCTGCCCCCGCAGCACGCTGTACCCGAGGTCATGGTCTTTGCCGACGATGTTGGTGTTCGGGTGGTGGCCCTCGTGGTGCATGACCTTCCACTGCGCGGTGTCGACGTTGAAGTCCCACTGGTAGCGGCCGGAGTGGTACTCCCCGCTTCCGGGAAGATGGTCGTAGCTGCCGTGTAAGACGTTGTGGCCGAGCTCGGAGAACTGCAGGAGCCGATAGAGCATCTCCAGCACCGCGGCGCGGCCGGCAGCGCCCGGTCCGCCCGTGCCCATCAACTCCAGACGCCGGGCGTTGATGGCTTGCCCGTAGGCGGTCACCGTGCGGATGTGCTCGAGGTCGACGTCTCCCATTGCCGCGCGAGTCTGGTCGTAGAGCGCTTGGAGTTCGTCGGCCAGACCGGTTCCGGTGGCGACCGTGGCGACAGCGGCGGATGACATGACCTCACGCTAGGCGAACAACATCGCCGGGTTAATGTCCCGACCGGGCGCGAATTTGATATTTTCGGGCGATGCCCGGGTTCCCAGTACCGGTGTGGGCCGTCCCCCGCGGAACCGAAGGCGTGCGGATCATGACCCAGGCGGTGGCCGGTGCGATGTCGGTCGACGACTGCCTGGCGGGCACGGGCCTGAGCGAGGCCATGCTCGCCGACCAGGACGCCGAGATCTGGGCGCACCAGGAGTTCAGGGTCGTCAGCAACATCGTGAGCCGACTCGGCGACCGCCCCGGTCTCGGCGTGGACGTCGGCGGGTTCAGCACCGTGGGCCGGCTGGGCGTGCTGGGCTTCGCCTTCCTGACCAGTGCCACAGTCCGGGAAGGCTTTGAGCGCATCCTGCCGTATCAGGCGTTGCTGCCGTCACACGTGCGCTTCTCGATCGACAGCGACGGCGCACGCGAATACGTCATCGCCGACGACACCGACATTCCCCCCGGCATCCGGCCGTTCATCGTCGAGCGCGACCTTGCCGGACTTGCTGCGGTGCTCACAGGTGCCAACATTCCCATCGCCGTTGAATGGGTGGAGACCACCCTCGACGAGCCACGGGCACGGCGCCTGGCCGAGTCGTGGTCGCTGACGGCTGATGTGCGACCCAATCGGCCGCTCAACCGGATCGTCGGGATGCGGGGGACGCTGGATATCGCCCTGCCCCAGTCGGATCCGAACACGACCCGGGTTTTCGAGCGGCAGTGCCGGGAACTGCTCGACGGCCGCGTATCCCGCGTCGGGGTGGCGGGCCAGGTCCGGAGCCGCATCCTTCACGATCAGCGCAGCTTCCCCTCGATGCAGACGATCGCGAACGAACTGCACCTGGACCCGCGCACACTGCGTCGAAAGCTCACCGACGAAGGTACGTCGTTCCGCGAACTGATGGCCGAGGTCCGCCGGGACCGGGCCGAGCAGATGCTGGCGACCAACGTGGCGATCGAGACGATTGCCCGGCAGTTGGGCTATGCCGAAACAGCCAGCTTCACCCACGCTTTCACGCGATGGACGGGCCTGGCGCCCAGCGAATATCGCCGTAACCTGGGCGGCTGATCTCAGTCCAGCAGGTCACGCACCACCGCGTCGGCCAGCAGACGCCCCCGGTCGGTGAGGATCAGCCGGTCACCGGCCTGCGCCAGCAGTCCGTCATCGACGGCGCGTCGCGCACGGAGTCGTTCGGAATCGGTGAGCGCTGCGACTGCCAGACCCCGGCGCAGCCGGATGCCGAGAAGCAACTCCTCGACGTGGCGGTCGGATGCCTTGAGCCTCTCGAAACCGGCTGCCACAGAACGCCCTTCGGCGAGAAGTTCGGCATACGCTTTGGGGTGCTTGATGTTCCACCAGCGCACATCTCCGACGAAGCCGTGGGCACCCGGCCCGGCCCCCCACCACTGCCCGCCGTCCCAGTAACCCTCGTTGTGCCGGCACTGCCCGCCCGGTCGGCTCCAGTTGGACACCTCGTACCACTGCAGACCGGCCGACGAGAGCCGCTGGTCGACAAGCTGATAGCGCCGGGCCAGAACGTCGTCGTCAGGAGCGGCGATCTCGCCGCGGCGCACCCGGCGGGCCAGTGCGGTGCCGTCCTCCACCACGAGCGCGTAGGCCGAGACGTGGTCGACGCCGGCATCCAGGGCGGTCTGCACGGAGGCGGCCAGGTCCTCGTCGGACTCCCCCGGCGTGCCGTAGATCAGGTCGAGGTTGACGTGGTCGAAGCCGGCGGCGAGCGCTTCGCGGGCTGCGGCGACCGCCCGGCCCGGTGAGTGGGTTCGGTCCAGGACGGCCAGCACCCGCGGCGAGGTGGACTGCATGCCCAGCGACACCCGGGTATAGCCGGCGGTACGCAGTGCGTCGAAGAACTCCCTCGAGGTGGACTCCGGGTTGGCTTCGGTGGTGACCTCGGCGCCGGCTGCGAGGCTGAAGTTGGCGCGGATGGCGTCAAGCACCGCAGCCAGCCGGTCGGCGCCGAGCAACGACGGCGTCCCACCGCCGACGAAAACGGTGTCCACCGGGACGGGGCCCATGGCGGCGGCGGCCATCGCCAATTCGGTTTCCAGCGCGGCCAGCCACCCGTCGGGGCTGGTACCACCCAGTTCGGCGGCTGTGTAGGTATTGAAGTCGCAGTAACCGCACCGGGTGGCACAGAACGGAACGTGGACGTAGATGCCGAACGCGGTGCCCGGAGTCGGGCGGAGTTCGGGCAGCACACCTCGAGTGTCCCAGAAGGCCTTTTACGCACGGTGAGCGGAAGTTGTGCCCGGTTAGGACACCCTGAGCAAGCCGTGGCAGACTAGTGCCATGTCCGCCCGGCCCTCGATTCAGCGCACTGTCGTGCTGGTGGCTCGGCGGCACGTCGACTTCAAGCGCGTTTGCAGCTGTTGTTGTCCTCCCCTGACGCCGTAATCCGCCCCACCCCAGATCAGCTGGCCGCCGGATTACGTCGCCGGACAGCAGACCGGTGACGTCACCTATTCCAACGCCGGCTCCCCACAGAGGAGCATTGATGACTCAACCGACCAAGACCGAACGGCCCAAGCGCAGCGAGGGCCAATGGGCCCTGGGCGATCGCGAGCCCTTGAACACCAACGAGGTGTTCAAGAAGGAAGAGGACTCCCTCGACGTGCGGGCTCGCGTCGAAAACGTCTACTCCAAGCAGGGTTTCGACAGCATCGACAAGACTGACCTGCGCGGCCGGCTTCGCTGGTGGGGCCTCTACACCCAGCGCAAGGAGGGCTACGACGGCACGTTCACCGGTGAGGAGAACATCGACCTCATCGAGGCCCCGTACTTCATGTTGCGGGTCCGCAGCGACGGCGGGGCGCTGAGCGCCGCGTCACTGCGGATGCTGGGGCAGATCTCGACCGAGTTCGCCCGAGACACCGCCGACATCTCCGACCGGCAGAACATCCAGTACCACTGGATCCGGATCGAGGACATGCCGGAGATCTGGCGCCGACTCGACAGTGTCGGATTGCAGACCACCGAGGCGTGCGGCGACTGCCCGCGCGTGGTGCTCGGCTCGCCCTTGGCCGGCGAGTCCCTCGACGAGGTGATCGATGCCACACCGGCGATCGAAGAGATCGTGCGCCGTTACGTCGGCAAGCCCGAGTACGCCAACCTGCCGCGCAAGTTCAAGACCGCGATCAGCGGCCTGCAGGACGTGGTGCACGAGATCAACGACGTCGCCTTCGTCGGGGTGAACCACCCCGAGCACGGCCCCGGCCTGGACCTGTGGGTGGGCGGTGGGCTGTCGACCAATCCAATGCTCGCCCAGCGCCTCGGCGCCTGGGTGCCACTGGACGAGGTTCCCGAGGTATGGGAAGCGGTGGTGAGTCTCTTCCGCGACTACGGATACCGGCGACTGCGGGCGAAGGCCCGGCTGAAGTTCCTCGTCAAGGACTGGGGCACAGAAAAATTCCGCGAAGTTCTCGAACAGGAATACCTGGGACGACGCCTCATCGACGGCCCCGCACCGGATCCTGTTACCCATCCCATCGACCACATCGGCGTCCAGCGACTCCGCAACGGGCTCAACGCCGTTGGTGTGGCGGCGATCGCCGGACGGGTGTCGGGCACCATCCTGACGGCGGTGGCCGATCTGGCCGAGCAGGCCGGTTCGGACCGGATCCGATTCACCCCGCACCAGAAGCTGATCGTCCTCGACGTCCCCGACGACAAGCTCGACGAGTTGGTCGCCGGCCTGAACGCGCTGGGCCTCCCGTCGACCCCGTCGCACTGGCGGCGCAACCTGATGGCCTGCTCGGGAATCGAGTTTTGCAAGCTGTCCTTCGCCGAGACCCGGGTCCGTGCCCAGTCTCTGGTCCCGGACCTGGAGAAGCGTCTGGCCGACCTCAACGCGCAACTCGACGTCCCGGTGACCGTCCATCTCAACGGCTGCCCCAACTCGTGCGCGCGG
>JBAXUD010000207.1:0-6204 GCA_037129875.1 Mycobacteriaceae bacterium | reverse complement strand
CCGGATCCCTGCGCGGTGAATCTGGCCGCCCCCGCGATCGCCAAGGCGGTCTCGGAACTGCCCAAAGACCCGCGCAGCCAACAGGCCTGGAATCCCGAACCGATCGCCGGTAACTACAACGAGTGCGCTCCGCTGTCGGCGGTGATCGTCAAAGCCAATACCAACGCCGAGAATCCCAACACCCGAGCGGTGCTGTTCCACCTCGGCAAGTACATCCCCAACGGTGTCCCGGATACTTACGGCTTCAACGGAATTGATCCCGCGCAAAGCACAGGTGACACCGTCGCGCTGGCCTTCGCCGGCGGGATGGGTCTGCAGAGCGTGGTCAGGTTCCGCTGGAACGGCAACGGCGTCGAACTGATCGGCAACACCGGATGAGCGCCCGCCGTGGCGCGATCCTGCTGCCCGCGGCTCTCATCGCCGGCCTCGCCTCCCCCGCCACCGCCGCCGCGGAACTCGGCTCGACCACGACTCTCAACGGCAGCACGCCGCCGGCAGTCATGGCTCCACTGGCCGGCATCGCGACGATGCTGGACACGGTTCAGGCCGACGGCAACCGCCTGCTGGTGCTGCAGGGTGTGCGCAGACCCGGGACCCGCGCCCCCATCCACTATCACGACTTCGGCGGCCATACCTGCGTGCTGAGCGGGACGATCACCGATTTCGTCGAGGGCAAAGACCCGATGACCTATCCGGCGGGCACCTGCTACTACATGCCGCCCGATGTCGCGATGACGGCCGCGAACCTCGGCAGCGAAGACGTCCGGCTGATCGACACGTTCGTGTCGCCGCCCGACGCACCGGCCATCATCGTGCTGGAACCCGGCTGGCCGGACCTGACCGATCCGACCGGCTGAGCGGTAACACCGCCAATACAGTGATCCCATGACCGCGCTGGTCGATCGTCTGTCTGCCATCGTCGGCACGGCGCACGTCAGCACCGATGCCGACGTACTGGCCGGCCGCAGCGTCGACTGGACCGGCCGATATCGCGGTACCGCCGGCGCCCTGGTGCGACCGGGCAGCGCCGAGGAAGTCGCCGCGGTGCTCCACACCTGTCGCGACGGCGACGTTGCGGTGACGGTGCAGGGCGGCCGCACCTCGCTGGTGGCCGGCACGGTGCCCGAGAACCATGATGTGCTGCTGTCCACCGAGCGCCTCACCCACATCGGCGAGGTGGACACCCTTGAGCGTCGGGTCCGGGTGGACGCCGGGGTGACGCTGGCGGAGTTGCAGCGGGCAGCTACCGCCGCCGGCCTGCTGTTCGGTGTCGACCTGACGGCGCGGGATTCGGCCACCATCGGCGGAATGGCTTCGACCAACGCCGGGGGGCTGCGCACCGTGCGCTACGGGACGATGGGCGCCCAAGTCCTCGGCCTGGACGTCGCACTGCCCGACGGGTCACTGGTCCACCGTCACGCGCAGGTGCGCTGCGATAACACCGGCTACGACCTCGCCGCGTTGTTCGTCGGCGCCGAGGGAACACTCGGCGTCATCACCGCCGTCGACCTTCGGCTGCATTCGCTGCCCCCGCACCGGGTGACCGCAGTGTGCGGCTTCACCGACCTCGACGCGCTGGTGGCAACCGGCCGCGCGCTGCGCGACATCGAGACGATCGGTGCGTGCGAGCTCATCGACGGCCGCGCCGCAGCTCTGGCCGCCGAGCACCTGGACACACCATCGCCGGTCTCCGGGGACTGGCTGCTGCTGGTCGAGCTGGCCGGCGACCTCGACCAGACCGAGCAATTGGCGGCGGCGTTGGACGATGCGCCGCTGAACGGACCGCCCGCGGTGGGCATCGACCTTGCCGCCCAACAGCGGCTTTGGCAGGTGCGCGAGACCATGGCCGAGGTGGTGGGACTGTTCGGGCCGCCGGTGAAATTCGATGTGTCGCTTCCCCTTTCGGCCATCGCGGCGTTCGCGGCGGATTCATACGCGCTGATCGCCCGCTACGCCCCACAGGCGGTGCCGGTCTTGTTCGGGCACGTCGGTGAGGGCAATCTGCATCTGAACGTGCTGCGCTGCGACCGCGAGCAGGAGGCCTCGATCTATCCGGCGATGATGAAACTCATTGCCGCGCATGGGGGGAACGTCAGTTCTGAGCACGGCGTCGGCAGCCGCAAACGGGCCTACCTGTCAATGTCGCGGCAACCGGCTGACGTCGCCGTCATGCGGACCATCAAAGCCGCTCTGGACCCGACCGGCTACCTCAACCCGGCGGTGCTGTTCGACTGACGCACCGCATGCCGGCCGTAGGTCGATGCGCGGGCGTCCAATCCGCCGAACAGTTCGTCGTAGGTATCTTCGCGAGGCGGGGCGGACGTCCGTCCCGGCACCGCACCGACCATGAAAATGGCGGCGATGACGCCGAACAGTGCGGCGAAGGCGGGCAGCAGAATCGACTGCGACATGGCCGCGGCGAACGGCGCGTGCAGGAATTCCGGAAGGTGCGTGACGTCGGATTCACCGCGCGGGGCGGCGCCCATCGGGGCGGCCGGCATCTCGGCGGTGATGCGCGCGGACATGAACGCCGCCATGCTCGCGCTGCCGAGCACTGAACCCACCTGCCGGGTGGTGTTGTAGACACCCGAACCGGCACCGGCCAGCCGGGCGGGGAGATGACGAGTTGCCGTGGCGCCCAACGGCGCCCAGATGAAGGCCATCCCGACGCCCATCAGACCGAGTGGCACCGCCAGCCGCCAGATGGGAGTGCTCGGCGTCATCTCGACGGAAAGCCAGAGCATCGCAATCGCCAGAGTCGAGAAGCCGAACCCGATGATCGGCCGCGGGTGGGAACGGTCGACGATCCGGCCGACGAACGGCGCCAGCACCCCCGTTGCGACGGCCATCGGCGCGGTCAGTAGGGCCGCACGCGTCGGGGTGAGCCCGCACACCGACTGCGCGTAGAACATCACGGGCAGGATCATCGCGGTCACCGCGAAGCCGATGACCGCGATACCGACGTTGGCCAGGCTGAAGTCGCGGTCGGCGAAAATCGCCAGCGGGATCAGCGGCTCGCGGGGGTTGACCGACTGCCAGTAGACGAAGGCCGCCATGACGGCCAGGCCGCCGCCGATCGTCCACCAGATCCACGGCGCCCAGTCGTGCGTCTGGCCTTCCTGCAGTCCGAACACGATCAGGAACAGCCCGACGCCGGACAGCAACAACCCGAGGATGTCGAAGCGATGCCGATGGGTTTCCAGCACCGGGATCAGCCGCGCCGCCAGAACGAGACCGATGATGCCGATCGGCACGTTGACGAAGAAGATCCACGACCAGCCGAGGTGGTCGACGAGCACGCCGCCGGCCAGTGGGCCGAGCAGGGTGGCCAGCCCCGCGGTGGCCCCCCACATGCTCAGCGCCACACCGCGGCGATCCGCCGGGAAGATCCGGGTGATCGTCGACAGCGTCTGCGGCGTCAGCAGCGCCGCCCCGATCCCCTGCACCACCCGCGCCGCGATCAGCATCCCGATCGATCCCGACAGACCGCACCACAGCGACGCGAGCGTGAACACCGCCAAGCCGGCCATGTAGAGGTTCTTCGGGCCGAACCGGTCCCCCAGGCGGCCCGCCAGCAGCAGCGGCACCGCATATGCCAGGAGGTAGGCGCTGGTGACCCAGATGATGCTGTCGTAGCTGCTGATGTTGAGCGCAGTCATGATGCTCGGATTGGCGACCGCGACGATGGTCGAGTCGACCAGGATCATGAAGAAACCGACGAGCATGGCCCACAGCGCGTTCCACGGGTTGGCCACCAGCTGTTCGCCTGTCATGACAGGCGATGCTTCCAGCCCGCGGTGACGCCTGACCTTCTGGGGTGGTTAGGTTGACGGCGAGGCAACTCTTAGGGGGATCACCATGCACGCTGACCGTTTCCGGCATCTGACTGACGCGACAGGACCGTTCGTTTCGGTCTACTTCGACGACTCGCACGACACTGCGGACGCTACCGCGCAACTCGATGCCCGGCTGCGCGATATCCGCAAACACCTCGAGGAGCAGGCGATCGACGCCGCCGTGATCGAGGCCATCGACAGCGCGGTGCGGGCCACGCACCCGCCCATCGGCCGCAGCGGCCGCGGTGTCATCGCCTCCGGTTCAACCATCGTTCTCGACCAGCACCTGACGGTGCCGCCCGTCACGACGACCATCCGCGTCTCGGATCTGCCCTACATCCTGCCGGTGGTCGAGCACGGAATCCCGCACACGTCCTATCTCTTAGCGGCCGTGGACCACACCGGCGCCGATATCTCCGTGCATGACGGCACCAGATCCGCCAGTGAGACTGTCGCCGACACCGCCGGCCACGGCGGCCCGCAGGGGCGGGTCGAAGAAGCGGTACGCAAGAACATCCGCGAGGTCGCCGACCATCTCACCCGCCTGAGCGACGAGACCGCGGCCGACGTCGTGTTCATCACCGGCGAGGTGGCCTCGCGCGCCGAACTGGTGGCCGAACTGCCGGAACGGGTCGCCACCAAAGCGGTGCAACTCCAAGGCGGCGGTCGCACCGCCGGCACCGACCCGGCCGAGGTGCATCGCGAGATCGCCGAGGAGTTCGCCCAGCGCCGGCTGGCCGTCATCGCCGACGCCGCCGAGCGGTTCGCGGCCGGCCACGGGGCCGGGCTGGCGGTCGAGGGTCTGGCCGATGTGACCGCCGCACTGCGTGACGGCGCGGTGGAAACCCTGATCATCGGCGATCTCGGCCAAGCGACCGTGGTCGCCGACCACGACCAGTTGCTGCTGTGCGGCCCGGATGCCGCCACCGTTTCCGGCCTGGGCGGCTCCCCCGACCGGGTGCTGCCGGCCGACGAGGCGTTGCCGCTGCTGGCCGTGGCGACCGGCGCGGCTCTGGTGCGCACCGATGAGCGGCTGAACCCGGCCGACGGCGTCGGAGCCGTGCTGCGCTACGCCGACACCGGCCAGCGATAAAAGTGGTGAATCCGATCACCGTCGGGCACTCCGCGGGTGCAACCATTCGTTAGCCTGGCGTCACGCCCGGAGGACGGTCCGGGCCCAGAGGAAGGCCCGCGATGAGGCTTCGCCGCAAGCAAACGCCGACGGAAAACCTGCCGGCCGTGCCCGAGGACGCTGGCATGTCGGCTCCCCCCGGCGACGCCGGAATGTCGGCTTCCTCCGGCGACGCCGGAATGTCGGCTTCCTCCGGCGACGCCGGAATGTCGGCAAAGGTCCTGTCGCACGTCCTGGAGTCCAGCGCGCGCCTGCAGGGCCCGGCCCTGCGGGCCTACGTCGCCCGGCTTCGCCGTGCCAACCCCGGTGCCACACCGGCCGAGATCGTCACCAAGTTGGAGAAGCACTACCTGGCGGCGGTGATGGCCAGCGGCGCGGCCGTCGGCTCGGCAGCCGCTTTCCCCGGCATCGGGACCCTGGCGGCCCTGTCAGCCGTGGCCGGTGAAACCGTGTTGTTCCTCGAGGCCACCGCCGCGTTCGTTCTGGCCGTCGCCGACGTGCACGGCATCCCGGTGGAGGATCGGGAACGGCGGCGCAATCTGGTGCTCGGCGTCCTTGTCGGCGAGGACGGCCGGGGCGCTGTCAAAGACCTGCTCGGTGCCGGCCGCACCAGCGGCGCCTGGCTGGCCGAAGCCGAGTTGCTGCCGCTGCCGCTGGTGTCTCAGGTGAACACCAAACTGATGCATTACTTCGTGAAGAAGTACACGATCAAGCGCACCGCCATGGCGTTCGGGAAGATGCTGCCGGTCGGCATCGGCGCCGCGATCGGCGGCGGTGGCAACCGGATGATGGGCAAGAAGATCGTCGCGAATGCCCGCGCGGCATTCGGACCCGCTCCCGCCCGCTGGCAGGTGACCCTGCACGTACTCCCGGGCATCGAGGATCTGCCGGCTATCGAAGACGCGCTCTAGCGCAATGTGCCCTGTCAGGCATGCGCCTGACCTGCTTCGGGAACACCGAATACGAGATAGCCTTTAGGCGCACCGCGACAGCGGCACGCGCCGGGCATCAGGGCATGAGAATCGAGGCGAGCGACTCCGTGAGCAGCACAAGTTCACCCTTCGGCCAGAACGAGTGGCTGGTCGAAGAGATGTACCGCAAATTCCGCGACGACCCGTCCTCGGTGGACCCGAGTTGGCACGAGTTCCTCGTCGACTACCACCCGGAATCCGTCGGCGGGGTGGCTGCGGACGGCAATGGAACGCCCCCGCCGACGGATTCCGGGTGGTAGTCGAC
>JBAXUD010000206.1:0-6258 GCA_037129875.1 Mycobacteriaceae bacterium | reverse complement strand
AAGTTCTCCTGAGCTCGTCGTCAGGTCGATGAACGCCGGCGAAGGGCCGGACAGCCGGGGCCGTGCGCCTCGAGCGTCGCGGGGACGCGTGCTTGTGCTGTCCGGCCCTTCTGCGGTCGGCAAGTCGACGGTCGTCAGCCGTCTGCGCAAGCAGGTTCCCGATCTGCACTTCAGCGTCTCGGCGACCACCCGTGCGCCCCGCCCCGGCGAGGTGGACGGTCAGGACTACCACTTCGTGACGCCCGAGCGCTTCGATGAGCTCATCGATAGCGGCGAGATGCTCGAATGGGCCGAGATCCATGGTGGGCTCCACCGATCGGGGACCTTGTCGGCCCCTGTGAAGGAGGCCGCAGACGCCGGCAAGCCGGTACTCATCGAGGTGGACCTCGCCGGTGCGCGGGCCGTCAAGGGCGCCATTCCGGATGCGGTGAGCGTCTTTCTCGCCCCGCCCAGTTGGGACGAGCTGAGGGACCGGCTCGCCGGCCGGGGCACCGAAACACCCGACGTGATGGCCCGAAGGCTGGCCACCGCGGAGGCCGAATTGGCCGCTCAAGGAGAGTTCGACGTCGTCGTCGTCAACAGCCGATTGGAATCCGCCTGCGCGGAATTGCTATCGTTGCTGGTGGGAAACGCACCTGAGCCGGTGTGAGTGGTCGTCGATCCGACCCGAACGGCCCACCCAACCCACTTCAGGAGAAGGTCTACGTGACAACCAACGCCGATCACTACGATCCGGCCCCCGGCGCGGCCACCGCATACGACACCCCGCTGGGTATCACCAACCCGCCCATCGACGAGCTGCTTCAGCGGGTGTCCAGCAAGTACGCGCTGGTCATCTACGCCGCCAAGCGTGCGCGCCAGATCAACGATTACTACAACCAGCTCGGCGACGGGATTCTGGAGTACGTCGGACCGCTGGTGGAGCCGGGCCTGCAGGAGAAGCCGCTGTCGATCGCGCTGCGCGAGATCCACGGGGACCTTCTCGAGCACACCGAAGGCGAGTAACCGCGCGGTCGCGGGTTCGTGGTCATGAACCCCAAGCGGATCATCGTCGGCGTCGCCGGCGGCATCGCGGCCTACAAGGCCTGCTCGTTGATCCGCCAACTCACCGAAGCCGGGCATGACGTCCGGGTGGTACCCACCGAGTCAGCCTTGCGCTTCGTCGGGTCCGCCACGTTCGAGGCGCTGTCCGGCCATCCTGTGCACACCGGCGTCTTCGAGAACGTCCCCGACGTCCCGCATGTACGCCTCGGCCAGGAAGCCGACCTGGTGGTGGTCGCGCCGGCGACGGCGGATCTGCTGGCTCGAGCGGCCGCAGGCCGGGGCGACGACCTGCTCGCCGCGACCCTGCTGACCGCCCGATGCCCGGTTCTCTTCGCACCCGCCATGCACACCGAGATGTGGCAGCACCCGGCCACCAGGGACAACGTGGCCACGCTTCGCCGCCGCGGCGCGGTGGTCCTCGAGCCGGCGTGGGGCCGGCTCACCGGCGCCGACACCGGTCCCGGGCGGCTTCCCGAGCCCGAGGAGATCGCCACCTTCGCCGATCTGCTGCTGAACCGATCTGAGGCGATGCCCTACGACCTGCACGGCACCAGATTCCTGATCACGGCCGGCGGCACCCGGGAGGCCCTGGACCCGGTGCGATTCATCGGTAACCGCAGCTCCGGGAAACAGGGTTACGCGGTCGCGAGGATCGCCGCCCAGCGCGGCGCGGACGTCACGCTGATCGCCGGAAACACCGCCGGTCTGGCGGACCCGGCAGGGGTGCACGTGCTCCGGGTCACCTCCGCGGCCCAGCTGCAAGAGGCCGTCTCCAAGCACGCCCCCGACGCCACCGTCCTGGTGATGGCGGCGGCGGTCGCCGACTTCCGGCCCGTCCGCACCGCCACCAGCAAGATCAAGAAGACCGCCGACGCGGCGGAACGCCCGACGCTGGAATTGGTGCGCACCGACGACGTCCTGGCAGGCGCGGTGCGACAGCGCACCGACGGGCAGCTGCCCAATATGCGGGCGATCGTCGGCTTCGCCGCCGAGACCGGGGACGCCAACGGAGACGTGCTGTTCCACGCGCGGGCCAAACTGGCGCGCAAGGCCTGCGATCTGCTGGTCGTCAACGCCGTCGGCGACGGCCGCGCCTTCGAGGTCGACAGCAACGACGGCTGGCTGCTGGGGGCCGACGGCACCGAGGTGGCCCTCGAGCATGGTTCGAAGACTCTGATGGCAAGCCGTATTGTGGACGCGATCGCGGCGTTTCTGCGGAGCAACAGCGGCTAGCGTCCAGCGCCGGTCTTCTCAAGACCAGCAGGTAGCACGCATCTGCCCAACACCAGGTATCGAAGGGGATTGACACTGTGAGTGATAACGGTCGGCTGTTTACCAGCGAGTCGGTGACTGAGGGCCATCCCGACAAGATCTGCGACGCCATCAGTGATTCGGTGCTCGACTCGCTGCTGGCGGTCGACCCCAAGTCCCGCGTTGCGGTGGAGAGCCTGGTGACGACCGGACAGGTGCACGTCGTCGGCGAGGTGACCACGACGGCCAAGGAAGCCTTCGCCGACATCACCGACACGGTTCGGCAGTGCATCCTGGAGATCGGCTACGACTCGTCGGAGAAGGGGTTCGACGGTGCGTCCTGCGGGGTGAACATCGGCATCGGCCGGCAGTCCCCGGATATCGCGCAGGGCGTCGACGAGGCCTACGAGGCCCGCGTCGAGGGCGAGAACGATCCACTGGACCTTCAGGGTGCCGGCGACCAGGGTCTGATGTTCGGTTACGCGATCCGTGACACACCGGAGTTGATGCCGCTGCCGATCGCGCTGGCCCACCGCCTGTCCCGCAAGCTGGCCGCGGTCCGCAAGGGCGGCCCGTTGGGCTACCTGCGCCCGGACGGCAAAACACAGGTCACCATCCAGTACGAGGGCACCACCCCGATCCGGCTCGACACCGTCGTGCTGTCCACCCAGCACGCCGCAGAAATCGACGAGAAGGAACGGCTTCCCCACGACATCCGGGTGAACGTCGTCGACGCGGTGCTCAGCGAGCTGGCCCACGAAAGCCTCGACATCTCCGACTTTCGGCTACTGGTCAATCCGACCGGGAAGTTCGTCGTGGGCGGCCCGATGGGCGACGCCGGTCTGACCGGCCGCAAGATCATTGTCGACACCTACGGCGGCTGGGCCCGTCACGGTGGCGGCGCCTTCTCCGGCAAGGACCCGTCCAAGGTGGACCGCTCGGCGGCCTACGCGATGCGCTGGGTGGCCAAGAATGTCGTCGCCGCCGGCCTGGCCGAGCGGGTCGAGGTCCAGGTGGCCTACGCCATCGGCAAGGCCGCACCGGTCGGCCTGTTCGTGGAGACCTTCGGCACTGAGACCGTTGACCCGCACCGTATCGAGAAGGCCATCACGGCCGTGTTCGACCTGCGCCCCGGCGCCATCGTCCGCGACCTGGACCTGCTGCGGCCGATTTATGCGCAGACCGCGGCCTACGGGCACTTCGGCCGCACCGACCTGGACCTGCCGTGGGAGCGCCTCGACAAGGTCGAGGACCTCAAGAGCTCCGTGTAAAACCCGTCGGCATTGAGCGGGAATCGGCGGTTCCTACTCCTCCGGGTATCCGTTCGGGTTCATCGTCTGCCACTTCCACGTCGAGGACGTCATGTCATCGATGGTCCGCAGCGCCCGCCAGCTGAGTGCCTCGGCCGCGAGTGCGGGGTCGGCCCAGCACTCCGCGATGTCGCCCGGCCGACGAGCCACGATCTCGTACGGGATCTTCTTGCCGGCGGCCTCCTCGAAGGCGTGGACGAGCTCCAGCACGCTGGTACCCCTGCCCGTACCGAGGTTGAACGTGTGGCAGCCGGGCCGCCCCGTGACGTATTGCAGCGCGGCGAGGTGGCCTGCGGCCAGGTCGACAACATGGATGTAATCGCGCACACCCGTGCCATCGGGTGTCGGGTAGTCGTCGCCGAACACGTTCAAGTGATCGCGGCGCCCGACCGCGACCTGCGCGATGTACGGCATCAGGTTGTTCGGCTCACCGGATGGGTCCTCGCCGATGAGCCCGCTTTCATGGGCCCCGACCGGATTGAAATAACGCAGCAGGCACACCGACCAGTCGTCGTGCGCCTCGGCGACGTCCGACAGGATCTGTTCCACCATCTCCTTCGTGCGACCGTAGGGGTTGGTCGCTCCGAGCGGGAAGTGCTCCTGGATGGGTACTGACTCCGGATCGCCGTACACGGTGGCCGATGAGCTGAACACGATGGTCCGCACCCCGGCGTCGCGCATGGCCTCGATCAGGACGAGCGTCCCGCTGACGTTGTTGTCGTAGTACTCGATGGGTTTGGCGACCGACTCCCCGACGGCTTTGAGCCCGGCGAAGTGGATGACGGAATCGATGTCGTGCTCGGCGAAGAGTCGGTCGAGCAGCGTGCGGTCGCGGATATCGCCGTCGATGTGGAACGGGTGCGTGCCCGTGATCTCCTCGATCCGGCGCAGCACGGCGGGCTTCGAGTTGGAGAAGTTGTCGAGGATGATCGGCTCGATTCCGGCCTCGACGAGTTGCACGACGGTGTGGCTGCCGATGTAGCCGGCCCCGCCGGTGACGAGTACAGCCATGAGTCGGACTCCCTGGGTTGGTTCAACGGGTCCTCGCGCTGGTCGCGGGTCCGGAACTGAACCAGAGCCTAGGCCGGTGCACGGAAAGTGCCTAGGTCGCGCACGAAAAAGCGGCCCACCTAAAACGTGGGCCGCTTTTTTCGCTACGTCGGGGTCAGCCGATGAACTGGCTGAACGCCCACTGGTATTCAGCGGGCACCACGCTGACGCCGCACTGGTTCTGCAGGCTGCTCAGCGGAGCCAGAATCGACCGGAAGTCGGCGTACTCCTGCGGGTTGGAATTGGCGTAATTCTGAATGGTCATGGCGGCCTGTGCCTGCGGCTGCAGCGCGGCGGCCATCAGCACCCTGTTGGCATCCTTATGGCTGGCCAGGTACGCCTTTGCCTGCTGGGTCACGGTCGCCACCTCACTGTCCACTGCGGCCGGGCTGCAGTCCGAGTCCGCCGATGCGGTGGGCGCTGCCAAGCCGGCCAGGGCGATGCCGCCGACGATGGTGCCGATACACGCGCGCGCGATGCGCCGGTTCTGACCGGTTGTCATGAGCTTGGGATCCTCCAGATATGTGACGTTCTATGTCATTGTGGCTTGTCGGCGCCGCGCCGACAAACGTTACTGCTCACCGGCCCGGGTGCAGCGCCGCCCTCAGCGCGGCCAGCCCGCGGTTGGTGGCCTGCGTCGCCGCGGGAACCACCCCCGCGTAGCCCAGATAGCCGTGGACCAACGTCTCGGCGTTGTGCAGTTCGACCTCGACGCCGGCCTCGGACAGCAGTTCGGCGTAACGGGCTCCGTCGTCGCGCAGCGGGTCGTGGCCGGCGACGGCCACATAGGCCGGCGCCACCCCGGAGAGGTCGGCGGCCCGGCCGGGAGCGAGGTCGGCCGGCGGCTCGGACGGATCGAGGTGCCCGGCGTACCACTGCGTGAACGCGGCGATGGCCGCGTGGTCGAGCACCGGCGCCTGGGCGTTCTCGGTGAACGACGGCAGGGTGGTGTCCCACATCGTGGAGGGATACCAGAGCAGCTGGAAGACCACCGCCGGTCCGGACCCGGCTCGTAACCGGTCCCGGGCCCGCTGCGCGACGACCGCCGCCAAGGTTCCGCCCGCCGAGTCGCCCGCCACCGCCAGCCGCGAACCGTCGGCGCCGAAATCCCCGGCGTTCGCGGCGACCCAGCAGGTGGCCGCCCACACATCCTCGACGCCCGCCGGGAAGGGGTGCTCGGGGGCCAGCCGGTAGTCGACGGACACCACCACAGTGCCCCCGCCCACGGCGTGCTCACGGGCGGTGACGTCGTGGGTGTCCAGGTCGCCCAGGGCGAATCCGCCGCCGTGGAAGAACATGGTGACCGGGTACGTCCCGCCTTCGGGCGGATCCTCGTCGGGCCAGTAGACCCGCACCGGAATCGGCCCCCCGGGGCCCTCGATGCTGTGGTTCTCCACCCGTAGGCCCTCGTGCAGCGGCCGGCGCGGCAGGTCCCGCAGCCGCTGGCGCGCCTGTTCGATGCCGCCGTCGACCGTCAGCTGAAACGGCACGGCTTCCATTACCTTCTGCAGGATGGCGTCAATGGGTGCTCTGTCGACGGATTCGGCCATGAACACACGGTACGCAGCCGCGCCGCGCGCGGTGCGGGCGTGGTGGGCGGCGG
>JBAXUD010000205.1:0-6274 GCA_037129875.1 Mycobacteriaceae bacterium | reverse complement strand
CAGGGCTCGGCGGGGGCGGTCTCTCTGCCCGAGGGCTGGCTGGACGATCCGGACGACTGCACGGTGCCCGCCGATGCGGACGTGATGAATTCGGGAGGCTGAACCGATACCGGATCGACTAGGAAGAACTTAGGTTCGATAAGTACCATTACGTTTCTGACGTGGACTGCGGTCCGAATCCAGGTGCCAGAAGCAGCACCGCCGTCGCGCAGCGCACCGACGCGCCCGTGACATTCAGTTGAGCCGGAGGCTGTCTGGACATGAGTGACGGCGAGAACGCCACTCCTGACCAGGGCGGCGCCCCCGACCCACGGGGTGACGAGCGGACGGTGCGCTCGTCACATCCGGCGTCGGCGCGGGCGCCGTGGGAGCGCGTCCCGGCCCCGACCGGAAATCACAGCGAAGGCGTCCCGGTCGCGGATCTGATCGCCAAGGTCACCGGCGGCCAGGGGATCAACCCGGTCACGCGTCGCAGCGTCGACGTGACCGCACCGGCCGAGGACGCCACCGTGCCGATCGCGGTGGCCGACGAGATTCCCGATCTCGCGGCGCTGGCCCGGCACCGCCGACCACTCGTCGCCGACACGAACCCTGCGATTCCGCCCCCACCCCGGCGATCACGGCCGCCTGCGCCGCCCGGAACATCTGCGGCACCCGCACCCGCACGCCGGCGCCGACCCGCGCTGGTGTTGGGCCGGATCGCGGCCACTCTGATCGCGGTGTGCGCCCTGGCGATCACCGGAGCGGCCTGGCAGTGGCAGTCGGCCAAGAACAAGCTGCTCAACACCATCGCCGCACTTGATCCCAACTCCAGCGACATTCGCGATCCCAACGGCCAGATCGGCGACGAGAACTTTCTGATCGTCGGGGTGGACAGCCGCATCGGTGCCAACTCCGAGATGGGCGCCGGGGACGTTGCCGCCGCTGAAGGCGCCCGTTCGGACACGATCATGCTGGTGAACATCCCTGCCAACCGCAAGCGGGTGGTCGCGGTCTCCTTCCCGCGCGACCTGGCGATCGCCCCGATGAACTGTCAGGCCTGGGATCCCGAGTCCGGCAAGTACGGGCCCGTCTACGACAAGAACAACGCAGAGTGGAGCGACAACGAGCGCGAGACCGGCACCAAGCTGAACTCCGCCTACGCCCTCGGGGGCCCGAAGTGTCTGGTCAAAGTCATCCAGAAGCTCTCCGGCCTGGCCATCAACCGGTTCATGGCCGTCGATTTCGCGGGCTTCGCGAAAATGGTCGACGCACTCGGCGGCGTCGAGGTGTGCAGCACCACACCGTTGGACGACGCCGAACTCGGGCCCGTGCTGACCACGGCCGGACGCCAGAAGCTCGACGGAGCGGCCGCGCTGAACTATGTCCGCGCGCGTTCGATCGCCAACGAGGGAAACGGCGACTACGGCCGCATCAAACGCCAGCAGTTGTTCCTGTCGTCCCTGCTGCGCTCGATCATCTCCTCGGAGACGCTGTTCGACCTCAACCGGCTCGACGAGGTCGTCAACACCTTCATCGACGACAGCTACGTCGATAACGTCCAGACCCGCGATCTGGTCCGACTCGGTCAGTCCCTGCAGGGCATGAACGCCGGGCGCATCACCTTCGTGACCATCCCGACCACCGGGATCGCGGACGCCGACGGCAACGAGGTGCCGCGGACCCAGGACACGCGGGCGCTCTTCGACGCCATCATCAACGACGAGCCGCTACCGGGCGAGAACGACCAGAACGAGACGCTCACTCCGCACACTTCGACGTCGAAATCCACCGACGCCAGCGGCACGTCGTCGGAGGAGTCGACGACGTCCGCCGAGACGACGCCCACAACCGCCACAACTTCCGAAGAGAGCACCATAACGACCACCGAAGAGGTGAAGGCGGTGGCCGCCGACCCGCGCGACGTCACCGTGGCCGTGGCGAACGGGACCGAGCGGTCGGGCCTCGTGGACTCCGCCACGCAAGAATTCGAACTGTATGGATTCAACGTGCGCGAGCCGGATTACTCCGCGGATTGGGGCACGGTCAGCGCCACCACCGTGTACTACTCGCTGGGCAATGAGCAGGCCGCCGCCACGATCGCGGCGACGTTGCCGGGCGCCCAGATCGAGCGCATCAGCGACCTCGGTGAAGTGGTGCAGGTCGTGCTGGGCCCGGACTTCACCACGGTCAAATATCCGCAGGCCAGCGGGACATCGCTGAACGTGAACGTCACCCACACCGGGGGCGGCACCCCCACCAGACTGCCGTCGGATCTCACCGTGACCAACGGAGCCGACGTCAGCTGCGAATAGGCACCGGTTCACCGTCCGTTCAGCTTCGCGCCACCGATTGGCAGTACGCCCGGCAGTAGTCTTGAGCGATGCGCACCGCGTACCACGAGCAGCTTGACGCACTGATCCACCAGCTGGCAGAGATGTGCCGACTGGCCGGAATCGCGATGGAACGGGCGACACAGTCCTTACTCCAGGCCGACCTCGTACTCGCCGAACAGGTGATCGGCGACCACGAGCAGATCTCGGCCGCCAGCGCCCGCGCCGAGGAAGCGGCCTTCGTGCTGCTGGCGCTGCAGGCTCCGGTGGCCGGTGACCTGCGGTCGATCGTCAGTTCCATCCAGATCGTCGCCGATGTCGAACGGATGGGCGCGCTGGCCCTTCACGTCGCCAAGATCGCCCGTCGCCGCCACCCGCAACACACGCTGCCGGAGGAAGTCAACGGCTACTTCGCCGAAATGGGCCGGATCGCCGTGGATCTTGCCGACAGCGCCCGCGATGTGATGCTGTCGCGCGACCCGGAAAAAGCGCGTCGCATCCGAGAGGACGACGACGCGATGGACGACCTGCACCGCCATTTGTTCAGCGTGATGATGGATCGTGACTGGAAGCACGGGGTCGCCGCCGCAGTGGACGTCACGTTGCTGGGGCGCTTCTATGAGCGCTTCGCCGACCACGCGGTGGAAATTTCCCGGCGGGTTATCTTCCAGGTCACCGGAAAGATGCCCGAAGAAGAAGAGATCGCGACGTACTGAACTTCGTGCCCGCCCGACTTGTTCAGCCGAAGCGGCCGGAGATGTAGTCCTCGGTGGCTTTCTGGCTGGGGTTGGAGAAAATCTTGTCGGTGTCGTCCACCTCGACCAGCCGGCCCGGTTTCCCGGTGGCCTCCAGGTTGAAGAACGCGGTCTGGTCACTGACTCGGGCGGCCTGCTGCATGTTGTGGGTGACGATGACGATCGTGTAGTCCCGCTTGAGTTCAGCGATGAGATCCTCGATGGCCAGCGTCGAGATCGGGTCCAGCGCCGAACAAGGCTCATCCATGAGCAGAACATCCGGCTGTACGGCGATGGCACGTGCGATGCACAGCCGCTGCTGCTGGCCGCCCGACAGGCCACCTCCGGGTTTGTCGAGGCGGTCCTTAACCTCGTTCCACAGGTTGGCAGCGTGCAGTGAACGCTCTGCAGTCTCGTCGAGTGCTCCGCGATTGCGTACGCCCTGCAGCTTGAGACCGGCGACGACATTGTCCCGGATCGACATGGTCGGAAACGGGTTGGGCCGCTGGAAGACCATGCCGATGGTCTTTCGCACACTCACCGGGTCGACTCCGGCGCCGTAGATGTCCTCACTGTCGAGCAGGACCGAGCCCTCGACGCGGCCCCCCGGAATGACTTCGTGCATCCGGTTCAAGGCGCGCAGCACCGTCGACTTGCCGCATCCGGACGGGCCGATGAAAGCGGTCACGCTGCGCGGGGGCACTGCCAGCGTGACATCGGCCACCGCCTGGAAGGAGCCGTAGTAGATGTTGACGTCTTTGAGGTCCAACCGTTTGGCCACGGTTCGCTCCTTGAGTGCTAGACCCGGTTCCGGGTGAGGTATCGGTTGAAGAATGCCGCCGCCACGTACAGGGCGGCGATGATGAGGATCAGGGTCAGCGCTGCGCCCCAGACCCGCATCCGGCCGGCTGCTTCCGGGTTGGTGAGCTCGGTGTAGATCAGCAGCGGAAGCGACGCCATGTTGCCGTTGAATGCATCGAAGTTGATCGAGCGGGCGTAGCCGACCAACACCAGCACCGGCGCCGTCTCGCCCATCACCCGCGCCAGGGCCAGCAGGATGCCGCTGATCATTCCGGGCAGGGCTGTCGGAACGACGATGCGCACGATCGTCTTCCACTTCGGAACGCCGAGGGCGTAGGAGGCTTCCCGCAGTTCGTCGGGAACGAGCTTGAGCATCTCCTCGGTGTTGCGCACCACAACCGGCAGCATCAACAGGACCAGCGCCAGCGACACCGCGAACGCGCTCTGCGGGAATCCCATCGTCGAGACCCAGAAGGCGAAGATGAACAACGCCGCGACGATCGACGGGACGCCGGCCAGGATGTCGACCATGAACGTGGTGACTTTTGCGAACCGGCCGGTGCCGTACTCGACCAGATAGATCGCGGCCATCACACCCAGTGGTACCGCCAGCAGCGCGGCGATGCCGGCCTGAACGATAGTGCCGTAGATCGCGTGATACACCCCCCCGGCGAACTGGTCGGGCAGCACGCCGGCCAGCGACCTGTTCCACCAACCGGGCCTGATGACCGCACTGACCCCTCGTTCCAGAACGGTGAACAGAACCCACACCAGCGGCACCATCGCGATCAGAAACGATGCTGCGAACAGGATGGCGGCTACCTTGTTCTTGATCTTCCGGCTGGGGCTGATCGGATGGAACGTCGGTCCCTTGACCGGAGCGTCCAGGGCTTCTGTGGTCATCCTCCGCTGACCCTTCCCCCGGCCGCGGCCCGAGCCAGCGCGTTGACGACGAACGTCAGGAGGAACAAGACGAAACCGGCGGCGATGTAGGCGCCGGTGGGCAGCTTCGAACTGAACTCAGCGGCAGCCGAGGCGATCTTGGATGCGAAGGTGTAACCGCCGTCGAAGAGCGACCAGTGTCCAGCCTGGGCGGCCGATCTCAGAATGATGAGGACGGCGACGGTCTCGCCGAGGGCTCGACCGAGACCGAGCATCGATCCGGCGATCATCCCGCTGCGGCCGTAGGGAAACACCGTCAACCGGATGACCTCCCATTTGGTCGCGCCGAGAGCCTGGGCGGCCTCGACATGTCCCCGGGGCGTGAGGCTGAACACCTCCCGGGTCACCGAGGTGATGATGGGCAGGATCATCACCGCAAGCACCACCCCGGCGGTGAAAATCGTGCCGCCGCCGGCCAGTGACACATTCCCGTTACCGAAGAGGAAGACCCCGCTGAGGTGGGTGTTGAGGAACCGCGCGACAGGCAGCAGCCAGGGCGCCAGCACGAGGATTCCCCAGAGCCCGAACACGATCGAGGGCACGGCGGCGAGCAGATCCACCAGGATGGCGAATGGTTTGGCCAGTCGCCGCGGCGCGTAGTTGGTCAGGAATGCGGCGATCCCGATGGCGATCGGAACCGCAATCAGCAATGCGAATATCGAGCTCAGGACGGTGACCTGGAACATTTCGGCGATCCCGAACCGCAGATTGTTCTCGTCGGTGGTGCTGAACTCCGAGCTGGTGATGAAGTTCGCCTTGTTGGCCTGCAACGAGGGCAGCGCGCGGATGATCAGGAAGAGCGCCATCAGGGCGATCGCCGCGATGATGGTCGCCCCCGCGGCTAACGCGGCGGAGCCGAATACCCGGTCACCCCAGCGCCCGCCGGACTGCAATCCGGTCGTCCGCGGCGGTTCGGGGGCCATCGTCGAAGTATCGCCCAGCGGCTTGGGCCGCTGCGCGGATCGCACAGTTGCGGGGTCAGGCTTGATCGTCACGGCGCGGCCCCATGTTTAGGAAATCGCGTCGATGGCGCTGACGAGTTTGCCCTTGAAGGATTCCGGCACGGGGATGTAACCGTTGTCGGTCAGACCCTCCTGCCCCTTGCCCAACGCCACTGTCAGAAACGCCTTGACCGCCGGGGCGACCTGGCTGTCCGGATACTTCGAGCAGACCAGCGAGTAGGTGGCCAGCATGATCGGGTACGCCCCCGCCACGGTCGGCTTGTAGAACGACGAGGTGTCGAGTACCAGGTCGTTGCCCTGGCCCTTGACCTTGACGTCGCCGATCGACTTGGCGGCGGAGTCGACCGACAACTCGACCGGGTCGGGCCCCGCCGAGGTGACGATCCGGGCGACGGACAGCCCCTGACTCTTGGCGAACGACCATTCGTTGTAGGTGATCGAACCGGGGGTCGTCTTGATCGCTGCCGAGGGTTCCCTCGTTGCCCTTGGCGCCCTCGCCGACGCCGCCGTTGAACGTCTTTCC